>JAUYBI010000020.1 GCA_030693145.1 Candidatus Omnitrophota bacterium | reverse complement strand
AAGGCAGTAGGAGAGACTTTTTTGGTAAGCGATGGGCAGGATGTGTCTACTCCGGATTTAATAAAGATGATTGCTGGGGAGATGAAGGCTACGAATCAAGAAAAAACTAGGGGACGCGTCTATTTTTCTTGCTTTAGATTCTGGAAAAATAGAAACGTCCCCTGTTCCTTATTTTATTTGCATCCGGGTATCCTGAGGGCGTTGAGTAAGATGGTGGGAAAGGGTGAAGAACTGGAGAAATTAACCGGAACCTTGCTTGTTGATAGTAGTAAGATTAGGAATTTGCTTGGGTGGAAGGCGCCGTGGACGCTGGAAGAGGGGATTAGGGAGACGGTTAGAAAAATTTAGTTGACTTAGAATATATTTTATGTTAGTTTACAAATAACATAAAAATGGAGGCTTTATGGATGCGCGGAGTAAAATGATATATATACTGAAAGAGACAAACTTGTGGTGGAAGAGTGGAACGTATATAGTTGATAAGTACTTTCCCCGCAGTGTTTTCTTTGAAATTGAAAGATTCCTTAAGCTTCGTCAGATTATTGCTCTTGTGGGTTTACGACGAACCGGCAAAACTACACTCATGTTTAAGATTATTGAGCAATATATTAAGAGGATGCCTCCGGAGAATATTCTCTATTTTTCTTTTGATGATTTCGCCTTAATAGATATCGAGGATATAATTACTAATTATAACGCGATATTCCCCGACATGGATCTTAAAAAAGGGCGTTTTCTATTTTGTTTTGATGAGATACAAAAACTGACAGATTGGCAGGATAAAATCAAACGTCTCTATGATATGTATCCAAATATTAAAATAGTGGTTTCCGGTTCCGAGAGCCTTTTTATACGAAAAGGGATCAAGGAGACGCTGGGCGGCAGAATATTCGAGTTTAGAGTGGCCGCTTTAAGCTTTAAAGAGTATCTTTCCTTTATAGGCTGTATGAAATATATCGAAAAGACTAATCTCTACGGAAAAGAGATAGTGGTTGCGTATCGAAAATTTATGAAGATAAGCGGCTTTCCGGAATTGGCCGGTGTCGATGATGATATGGTTATACATAAATATGTTAAAGAGACTATAATTGACAAAATCCTGTTTAAGGATATACCGCAAATTTTTGGAGTGCGTAATCCGGAAGTCGTTGGAGAAATTCTTGATCTTATTATTTATTCGCCAGGTCAAATTATTGACGCGACAAAGCTCGCCAAGGAAATGGCGTTAAGCCGGCAGGTGGTATCGCTCTATCTCGATTATCTGGAAAAAGCCTTTCTTATTAAAAAGTTATACAATTTTTCTCGAAATTTGCGTAAACAGAAGCGCTCTATGAAGAAATATTACCCCGCGATAACCTTTCCGGTTGTGGTGGAGAATAATTTTTCGTTTTGCTTTGAATGTTCTCTTGTGTGGCAGTTGGACGCGCAGTTCTTTTACAGAGACGCGTATCAGAACGAAGTCGATACTGTTTTGGTTGGTAAAAATAAGAGCATTATCCCGCTTGAAATAAAAACGGGAAATATAGATACAAAGAGTATTAAATATTTTATGAAAAAGTTTAAAACCAAAGATGCTTTTGTATTAACCTTAAAAGATGAATCTGTGAGTGACGGAATTACCATTACGCCATTCTATAAATATTTATTTCGAGTTTAGCGCGAAATTTGCTTGGGTGGAAGGCGCCGTGGACGCTGGAAGTGGGGATTAGGGAGATGGTTAGATTCCTGCTTGCGCGGGAATGACACGGAAGCGGGAATGACAAGTTGCATACTTTTCGCAAAGTGAATGTGCTGGGGACGGAGCGGCTGGCGCGGATGGCGGCGAAGGCGGGGGTGAAGGCTAATTTTAGGAGTTTGATTAAGTTGGCTGGTTCCGGGTTGCCGTTGCCGTTTAAGGGGATTAATAATCGGCGCAGTTTTCTTTATGTTGGGAATTTGGTGGATGCGATTGGTGTTTGTGTTGAACACCCCAAGGCAGTAGGAGAGACTTTTTTGGTAAGCGATGGGCAGGATGTGTCTACGGTGGAGTTGATAAGGATGATTGCGGGGGAGATGAAGGCTACGAATCAAGTAAAAACTAGGGGACGCGTCTATTTTTCTTGCTTTAAGTTTTGGAAAAATAGAAACGTCCCCTATTCTTTACTAAAGGCGCTGTGTAGGATTGTGGGAAAGGGTGAGGAGCTGGATAAGTTGACTGGGTCGCTGGTTGTGGATAGTAGTAAGATTAGGAATTTGTTGGGGTGGAAGGCGCCGTGGACGCTGGAAGAGGGGATTAGGGAGACGGTTAGAGGGATTGAAAAATAAATGTTAGATTTGGGCTGCTTGGTCGTCTATTGGTGTATAGGGGCGTATAAAGGTAGGATAAAGCATGGAGCGAAGTTATCTAAAATAAACTTGATAAGTGTACCAAAAATGGTACACTTATAACAGATGAAGATAGGATGTCATTTAGAAGTTAAGTTTTTCAAAACAGAGACTGGTGCCGAGCCCGCAAGAGACTGGTTAAGATCTTTGTTTAAAGGGGAGAGAAAACTGATAGGCGAAGATATTAAAACGGTTCAATATGGTTGGCTAATAGGCATGCCTTTAGCGAAAAAATTATGCAAAGGAATATGGGAAATAAGGACTCATTTAGAAAACAAGATTTCAAGAGTTTTCTTTACTTTGTCCGGGAATCAGATTTTTCTTTTGCATGGATTTATCAAAAAGACGGAAAAGACTCCAAAAGATGATTTAAATTTAGCCATAAAACGAATGAATCAATTAAAGAGGGGGTAGATATATGAAACGAACGAATAAACACATCGGTTCCAATTTTGACGATTTTCTTAAAGAAGAGGGGATTTTAGAAGAGGCTCAGGCTGCTGCTATGAAAAAAGTGATTGCATTCAAGATTTCGAAAATTATGAAAGAAAAGAATATTTCTAAATCGAGAATGACTATAAGAATGCATATGAAGAGTCGCGCGCAATTGAATAGGCTTCTTGATCCAACCAACCAATCTGTTACCCTCTTGACGTTAGAAAAAGCTGCCAATGCGCTTGGTAAACACCTACAGCTTCAGCTAGTCTAATGTGATTTGGTTAGTTGCTACTTTCTAACTTCCGCAAAAATAAAACTATACTCTGCCTAGTGCAAAAAATATGCTTGTTGACAGCAGTAAAATCAGGAACCTGCTTGGATGGAGACCGTCGTTTACTCTGGAAGAGGGAATTAGGGAGACGGTTAATACCATGCGGCTATAAAAGGCAACCCACTTTGAGCAGTTTAAATAATACTATTCATTTTCTCGAGGGGTTGGATTTAACCGTTAAACCCTTTTTTATTACTTTTTCGGATTGACTTTTATATACCATAGCGGTATTATCTATTTATATCACAAAGGAGTGATAATGGGGTTTAAATAGGTTAATCTAAGGGCAACTCTCTAAAATGGGGGGTTGCTTTTTTTATTTTATTGAGTTCATTGTGATAGTTTTATGTGGGGTGAAGTAAAGGTAGGTTAGTTAAATGATTAGAGCGCCTCTTCATAATTGCCAAATAAATAAAAAAATAATTAACAACTACTTGAAGAAGTTCATAGTGCTTAGAGAAAGGGGCTGAATGAAAAAATTCCAATTTATTCTTAAGGCGGAAACAAAATCTATAAAGGATATAGTTATTATTTTAACAGAAGTAAAAGATTCTGTAGAATAATTATGGTCGCATTTTATATGACAATGAAACAATTGGAAAATCGGAGACTATAGATTATGAACATAAAACTAAAATGGTTCATCCATGAACATTATTTTGAAATTGCTACAGGTATTCTTCCGATCGTAATAATTCTTGTGTGGAGGTCTTGGGTTGCGGGAATGAAAATCTATCATGATGACAAGCACATTCAGAAGCTTTGGGCGGACGAGTTAAGCTCTCAGTCTTATTACGGCTTGGATATTAACAAGGAGATAAAACAATTATTCTAAAAATTCGAAGCATAACAATTAAATTAACCTGACCAAGAGTAGCGCGGAGTTTTCTTTATGTTGGGAATTTGGTGGATGCGATTGGTGTTTGTGTTGAACATCCCAAGGCAGCCGGTGAGACTTTTTTGGTAAGCGATGGGCAGGATGTGTCTACGCCGGATTTGATAAGGATGATTGCGGGGGGGATGAAAACTCGGGGACGCGAGTATTTTAAAACTCGGGGACGCGTCTATTTTTCTTGCTTTAGATTCTGGAAAAATAGAAACGTCCCCTGTTCCCATCAGGAATTTGCTTGGGTGGAAGGCTCCGTGGACGCTGGAAGAGGGGGTTAGGGAGATGGTTATTGCCTGTAATGATAAGCATTCCGTAAAATGATTTGACAGAATGTAGCTTTATGGTATACTTGTGATGCAATATTAAAAGGATAAAATGAATATTAATCAATTACTTGAATTTGACCGCTTGGCCAAGGAAGATGGGCGGAAATACGATAAAAGACGAGGGCTTTACGATGATATTGCTCAAGATGCCGGAGCTCATTTTATTGGCATTGTTGGGCCGCGCGGAGCGGGCAAGACAATTATACTTAAACAATTAGCATTGGCAAATGAAGCATCTTTCTATGTGTCTCTGGATGCTTTGGAGGGTGATCTTTTTGATCTCGTTAAGATTTTGCATGAAACGATGCGGATTAAGCTGTTTCTGTTAGATGAAGTGCATGCTTACTCTCATTTTGAAGCTGATCTTAAGAAGCTCTACGATGTTCTTGAGATCAGGGTGATTTTTACCAGCTCTACGGCGTTGGGGATGTATGAGTCAGGCTATGATTTATCGCGGCGCGTTTTGCTTAAAACTCTTTATCCTTTTTCGTTGAGGGAGTACGCGAAATTTAAATATGGGCAGGAGTTTACCGCTTTAACTTTTCAGAATCTTGTGGAAGGAAAGATTCCCGCGGATGTTTTTAAGGCGGGGGAACATTTTTTAGCGTATATTCAGGGTGGCCTTATGCCTTTTGCTTTACGGGAGCCGCAGCCCTTGATGCTTTTAGAAAACATCCTTAAAACGATTATTGGTAAAGACATTCCTAATATCGCGAAGCTTTTGACCGGTGAGTTGGAAAAGATAGAGCAGGTTGTTCGTTTTATTGGGCGCTCAGGGATTGACGGAATTAACTATTCATCGGTGTCGCGGAACGCGCATATAACTAAATATAAAGCTGAACAGTATATTACGCTTTTGGAACGGGCTTTTGTTTTACACCGGGTTTTTCCTATGGGGAGCAATGTGATGAAAGAGCCGAAGGTGGTGATGGCCTTGCCGTACCGTCTTTTATATAAACCGCTTAATGAGGCTATCGGTGGTTTGCGGGAGGATTTTTTTGTGGAGGTGTTTAGGGCTTTAGGCAAAGAAGTTTTTTACCTTAAATCTAATCGCGGGGAAAAAACACCGGACTATTTTATTCGTGATACGCAAGATATTGTCTTTGAGGTTGGCGGTAAGGGTAAGGGGAGAAGCCAGTTTAAGGGCATGGATTTTAAAACAAAAATTATTCTTGCTGATGGCTATGATGTAGCTGGCTTAAGGCGGCCGTTATTTCTTGCTGGGTTGCTTAATGGATGAGGTTAAAAACGGGGGATTTGGAATTTTCTAAAAGAGGCTGTTTAATGGATTTATTGGGCGTAAGCTGTGCGCTACTTTAAAAGAAAAAGGCTATTTTGTTCGGGGGGCGGTGCGGAATAATGCGTGTGATGTTCCTGGGGTTGATGAGTATATTCAAGTGGGGGATATAGATGAGTTGACGGATTGGCGGGAAGCTTTAGCGGGAGTGGATGCGGTGGTTCATTCGGCGGCACGGGTTCATATATATTAAAGAAAATTGCGAATGAGACTGGGCTTGAGGTGGTAATTTTGCGGCTTCCTTTGGTTTATGGGGTGGGGGTGAAGGCTAATTTTAAGAATTTGATTAAGCTGGCGGGTTCCGGGTTGCCGTTACCGTTTAAGGGGATTAATAATCGGCGTAGTTTTCTTTATATTGGGAATTTGGTGGATGCGATTGGTGTTTGTGTTGAACACCCCAAGGCAGCAGGACTTTTTTGGTAAGTGATGGGCAGGATGTGTCTACGGCGGAGTTGATAAGGATGATTGCGGGGGAGATGAAAACTAGTAAAACTAGGGGACGTGAGTATTTTAAAACTCGGGGACGTGTCTATTTTTCTGTAACAGTAGGGGAGGTTTAAACCTCCCCTACTGTTACTAATCTTAAAAATAGAAACGTCCCCTGTTCCCATCAGGAATTTGTTGGGGTGGAAGGCGCCGTGGACGTTTGAAGAGGGGATTAGGGATGTGGTTAGAGGGGCTTGTGTGGGAACGAAGTGATGTTAGACCAAAGTTAGATATATGTAAAAATAGTCTTGACTAATTTTAGATATATGATAAATTAATAAAGCGGAATTTATTAATTGTAAAGGAAATAAATGAAACGAATTTACACATCTATCATTAAGGAGCACTTCAAGCGTCATCAACAAATGATTTTTCTTGTAGGCCCTCGGCAAGCTGGGAAAACAACGGTGAGCCAGATGACAAAAGAGCTTACCAGCCAATTTACTTATTTAAATTGGGATAATGTAGACAATAGAAAGATTATTCTGCAAGGGGTTAGTGGCGTTGCCGGTTTTGCCGGGTTAGATAAATTAACCTCAGAAGTCCCTATCATTATATTTGATGAAATTCACAAATACGGTAAGTGGAAAATTTTTCTTAAAGGTTTTTTTGATACATATAAAGGCAAGGTAAATATCATTGTGACGGGTAGTTCCCGGTTAGATGTTTATAAGAAAGGCGGAGATAGCCTTATGGGAAGATATTTCCTCTATCGACTGCATCAGTTATCGTTAGGGGAGTTAGGGCGGGTTGATTTATTGAAGAAAGAAATTAATGAGCCCTTTCAAAATAAGAATCAGGATTTTGAAAATTTATTCAAAAATGGCGGGTTCCCTGAACCGTTTATAAAAAACGATACCAAATTTTTAAATAGGTGGAAAAACCTTAGGCAGAAACAGTTAATTCGGGAAGATATCCGTGATTTAAGTCGTATTCAAGAATTGGGACAGATTGAGCTTTTGGCTGAAATCCTAAGGCATCAGGCAGGGCAGCTGACTAATTATTCGAATCTTGCCAACAAAATCAATGTATCTTCGGATACCGTACGCCGCTGGATCCAAACATTACAGTCATTCTTTTACTGTTTTACCATTCAACCATGGTCTAAGAATATTCCTCGAGCTCTTATTAAAGAACCAAAAACGTATTTATGGGACTGGATTAATGTTGATGACGTTGGCAGCCGTGTGGAAAATTTCGTTGCTTCACATTTGTTAAAAGCTGTTAATTATTGGACGGATTGCGGGTTAGGCCAATATGCTTTGTGGTTCATTAGGGATAAGGAAAAACGTGAGGTTGATTTTTTAGTTTCGCGAGATAATAATCCTTGGTTTTTGGTTGAAGTAAAAACATCATCAAAAGTCGGTATAAGTAAAAACCTGGCTTATTTTCAGAATAAAATTAAAGCTAAACATGCGTTTCAGGTGGCATTTGATATGGAATATATTTCCAAGGATTGTTTCAAACATACCACACCTATTATTGTGCCTGCCCGGACATTTTTAACCCAATTGGTATAAAACTTTTCTGGTAAGCGATGGGCAGGATGTGTCTACGGTGGAGTTGATAAGGATGATTGCGGATGAGATGAGTAATAAAAAAGGTGACAGTCACAAAAGGCGTGACAGTCACCTTTTTTATTTGCATCCTGGCATCTTAAAGGCGTTGTGTAAAATTGTGGGAAAGACTGAAGAATTAGAGAAATTAACAGGAACCTTGCTTGTTGATAGCAGCAAAATTAGGAATTTGCTTGGGTGGAAGGCTCCGTGGACGCTGGAAGAGGGGATTAGGGAGACGGTTTTGAAAAATAAATGTTAGATTTGGTTTTTTCTCGCGTCTATTGTTGTAGGAAGTAAATAATAACGCGAGAAAGGAGAAGGATGATATGGATACAAGAATAGCGGTATTTAAAGGAAAAGGAATACGCAAAACCATTCATAAAGGCGAATGGTGGTTTTCGGTGATTGATGTGATTGAAGTTTTGTCGGATAGCGTTAACCCTCGTGATTATTGGTTTAAAATGAAAATACGGGTAAAAGAGGAAGATGGTTTTCAACCGTCGACAATTTGTCGACAGTTGAAATTGTCTGCTCCAGACGGTAAAATGCGTGAAACTGATTGCGCTGACACGGAAGGTATTTTTCGTATTGTTCAGTCAGTGCCATCGCCTAAAGCTGAGCCGTTTAAGCGGTGGCTCGCCAGGGTAGGGTATGAGAGGATTAAGGAAATTGAAGATCCGGAGCTAGCTACCAAACGAACCCGCGCGCTCTACAAAGCCAAGGGATATAGCGATGACTGGATAGAAAAGAGAATTCGCGGGATTGCTATTCGTGAAGAATTAACTGGTCAATGGCAGAAGCGGGGTATACAGCAAACTCGTGAATATGAGATTCTTACTGCCGAGATATCCAGCGCGACATTTGGCATGACTCCATCCGCGTATAAAAAATACAAAAAACTAAAGCGGGAAAATTTGCGGGATCATAAGAATCATAGACAGTGTATGTAAAGTATTGAAATACAAAGAGATGCAAAACAAATATTTGGGTTGGAAGGCGCCGTGGACGCCGGAAGAGGGGATTAGGGAGACGGTTATTGGCGCAGGGATGCTTAAATGAGCGAAAAAAAGATTGCGGTGGAGTTATCTATACACCAGGAGGTTGGTATGAAAAATTCTTTGGTCATTTTTGAAGATTACAAAATACGCCGTCATTTTGACGAAAAAACTGAAATATGGTATTTCTCCGTAATTGATATCATTCAAGTATTGATTCAACAACCCAATTATCAAACTGCCCGAAAATATTGGAATAAACTGAAAGAACGGTTAAAAAAAGAAGGAAGTAAGTCGGTGACAAATTGTCACCGACTGAAATTGGAGGCAGCCGATGGTAAAAAATATTTTACTGATGTCGCGAATCCTCAGACGCTCTTGCGTCTGATTCAATCTGTGCCTAGCCCTAAAGCGGAACCGATAAAGCTCTGGTTGGCAAAAGTTGGCTATGAACGCATGCAGGACATAGCAGACCCGGAACGATCTTTAGACAGGGCCAGGGAATATTGGAAACAGCGCGGCAGAAGCAAGAAATGGATTCAACAGCGAATGATGGGGCAGGAAACTCGTAATAAACTAACTGACTACTGGAATGATCATGAAATTAAAAAAGAAGAAGAATACGCTATTTTGACCAATATTATTCATCAAGAATGGTCTGATGTTACAGTGAAAGAACATAAAAAAATTAAAGGTTTAAAAACGCAAAACCTTAGAGACCATATGAGTGAGGCAGAATTGATTTTTACCGCGCTTGCGGAATTATCTACGCGGCAGATTGCGGAAAGTGTGGAAGCTAGTGGTATGGTAGAAAATTCTCTTGCTGGCAAAAAAGGTGGAAGTATCGCCAAAAAAGCACGGATTGATTTAGAGGATAAAACTGGTAAAAAGATAATCTCGGAAGAAAATTATCTTCCGTTGAGAAAGCTTAAAGTGAAAACTATAGTAGGTGGGGGGATATAGATGAGTTAACAGATTGGCAGGAAGCTTTAGCGGGAGTGGATGCGGTTGTGCATTTGGCGGGGCGGGTGCATGTTATGGATTCCCGCTTTCGCGGGAATGACAAGAGTGGCGGGAATGACGAGAGTGGCGGGAATGACGAGCTGCTTGCTTTTCGTAAGGTGAATGTTCTGGGGACGGAGCGGCTGGCGCGGGTGGCGGCGAAGGCGGGGGTGAAGCGGTTTATTTTTATTAGTTCGGTGAAGGTTAATGGGGAAGGGGTGCGAGATTCTTCGGCCTGCGGCCTCAGAATGACGAAAAACGTATATACGGAAAAGGATGTGCCTGCGCCTCAGGATGCCTATGGGGTTAGTAAGATGGAGGCTGAGCAGGTGTTGGCTTGTGTGGCTGGTGAGACTGGGCTTCAGGTGGTAATTTTGCGGCTGCCTTTGGTTTATGGGGCGGGGGTGAAGGCTAATTTTAAGAATTTGATTAAGCTGGCGGGTTCCGGGTTGCCGTTACCGTTTAAGGGGATTAATAATCGGCGCAGTTTTCTTTATGTTGGGAATTTGGTGGATGCGATTGGTGTTTGTGTTGAACA
>JAUYBI010000005.1 GCA_030693145.1 Candidatus Omnitrophota bacterium | reverse complement strand
AAGCCAATCATCAATTTTATCTTTTTTAAAACGCCATTGCCCGACTAGCTTTACCGCCGGTATCTTATTATGCTTTAGCCAGTCATAAATAGTCCGGCGGGTAACCTTCAAATAATCCGCCAGATCCTCAATCGTCATTAAATTACTATTTACCATAATCTCCTTTGAAAACCTCCTAACTTCTATGCTGGCATTATAAATAAAAGAATAATTTTTGTCAAGGAAAATCTTTACATTCTTTAACATATACATGCAAACAAAGGTAATTAAAGCCGAATTACTGCAAAAACATGATAGTGTAGACGGTGTACGTAACCCTTTAAGTAGGTGAGGTTTAAACCTCACCTACTGTTAATGATAGTGTAAAATAAAGGGACCGTTTCTATTTTTCTGGCATCGGATTCTAGAAAAATAGAAACGGTCCCTTTATTTTTTGTTTATTTCCGGAGAGATGTTTTGAAAGCCTGGGTTAAAGCAGGAATAACCTGGAAGAGGTCACCGACAATCCCATAAGTGGCTACCTTAAAAATCGGGGCTTCGGGATCTTTATTAATGGCCACAATAATCTTTGAGGATTGCATGCCTACGAGGTGCTGAATCTGGCCGCTTATTCCGCAGGCAAAATAAATCTTTGGCCCCACCGTGCGCCCGGTCTGTCCAACCTGATGTGAATAAGGCATCCATCCGGCGTCAACTGCCGCCCGGCTGGAACCAACGGCTGCCCCTAAGACATGGGCTAAATCTTCTAAGAGTTTAAAATTTTCCGGCCCCCCCATTCCGCGGCCTCCGGAAACAATGATATCCGCTTCGGATAAATTTACCGTAGACTCAATCTCTTCGATAATATCTAAAAGCTGAGTACGCGAAACATAAAGCGCGGAATCAAAACTTTCTCTAATGATTTTGCCTTTTCGTTTTTTATCCGCGGCCATCGGCGCAAATACTTTATGCCTGACGGTGGCCATTTGCGGGCGGTAATTCGGAGAAATAATTGTCGCCATGATATTGCCGCCAAAAGCCGGGCGGGTCTGCAATAAAATCTTTTTATCCGGGTCAATATCCAAGCCCGTACAGTCCGCGGTTAAGCCGGCTTTAATCTTGATCGCCACGCGCGAAATTAAGGACCGGCCGATATTGGTGGCGCCGCACAAAAGGATCTCCGGCTTATGTTTCTTCACCAACTCCACTAAAATATTAGTATAGGGTTCATCCTGAAAATTGGCCAGCTCGGGAGCTTCCACCAGATAAATATTATCCGCTCCGCAAAAAATCAGCTCATCTAACTGGTCTTCCAATTTATTGCCAATCAGAACTCCGCTGACATCAGTATTTAATTTTTTCGCTAACTCCTGGGCCTTGCCTAATAATTCGTAGGCAACCGACTGCACCCGGCCGTTTTTCTGCTCGATAAAAACCCAAATCCCCCGATAATCTTTGATATCCGGCAAAGCACATTTAGCCGGAGTATTCTCCAATAAAACTGCCTTAAATTTACAGGCATCCTTGCAAGCGCCGCAAAGAGTGCATTTATGAAGGTCAATAACTGCCTTTTTATCCATCATCCGGATAGCATCAAACGGGCAGGCCTTGATACATAAAGTGCAACCTATGCATTTCTCAATAATAATCGCAATGGACATCTTTAATTAACCTCGCCTTTAATCAACTCCACCAGTTCCCTGACAATATCGGGAACTTCGCCCTTAAGCATCTGGCCGCCCACTCTGGGTGTGGGAGTAAAGATTTTTACCACCTGAGTTGGTGAACCGCACAAGCCAATCTGCTGCGGGTCTAAATCCAGCTCTTTCTGGGTAAACGTAATAATCTTAGCGTTTTTTGCGCGCATCAGCCCTTTTAACGAAGGAATCCTGGGTTCATTAATCTCTTTAACTACGGTTAAAAGCGCGGGAAGCGGAGCCTGGATAATTTCATAACCTTCTTCCAGCATGCGCTCTAAGCGCATAGACTTATCCGTTGCCTCTTCTACTTTTTTTACATAAGTTACCTGCGGAATATTTAAATGCGTGGATATTCCCGGGCCAACCTGAGCGGTATCTCCGTCTGAGGCCTGCTTGCCGCAAATAATCAAATCAAAGGGCTTGAGTTTTTGAATCGCGCCGGCCAAAGTATAGCTCGTGGCCCAGGTATCGCTGCCGGCAAAAGCCCGGTCACAAACCAAATATCCTTCATCAGCTCCCATGGAGATTGCTTCCCGTAAAGCGGCATCTGCCTGAGGCGGGCCCATGGTAATTACGCTCACCTTACCGCCGAACCTCTCCTTAAGCCGTAGCGCTTCTTCAATAGCATACATATCAAAAGGATTAATAATCGACTTAACCCCTTCGCGCATCAAGGTGTTAGTTTCAGGGTTGATCCTTACTTCGGTAGTCTCGGGAACCTGTTTGATACAAACAATTATATTCATTTGGCCATTTCTTTAATTAATTTCAGGGCAATAATCCCGCGCTGTACCTGATTGGTACCTTCGTAGATCTGGGTGATTTTAGCATCACGCACATATTTCTCAATCGGATAATCCTTCATGTAGCCATAACCGCCGAATAACTGCAAAGCATCCACGGTCACCTTCATCGCCACATCCGAAGCATACATCTTAGCCATGGCGGATTCTTTCGCCACATCCTTGATTCCGGCATCCACCATTCTAGCCGTAGCATAAACTAAACCCCGCGCAGCCTCAACTTCCGTAGCCATATCTGCCAGCATCCATTGAATCCCCTGAAAACTAGAAATAGATTTACCAAACTGTACTCTTTGGCGCACATATTTAACCGCCAGCTCCAGCGCCCCCTGGGCAATACCTAATGCCTGGGCCGCTACCCCCGGACGTGACATATCAAAAGTCCGCATGGTGACAATAAAACCCATCCCTTCCTTAGCCAATAAATTTTCCGCGGGGATTTTACAATCCGTAAAAATTAACTCCCGCGTACTAGAGGCGCGGATTCCAAATTTATCTTCTTTCTTGCCAAAAGTAAACCCCGGAGTGCCTTTTTCTACGATAAACGCGCTAGCCCCGCGCGCCCCTTTGCTCTTATCCGTCATGGCAATCACCACGTAAGTCTCGGCATCGCCGGCATTGGTAATAAAATGCTTCAGGCCATTTAAGACATAGTGATCACCAACTTTTTTAGCCACGGTTTTAATCGCTGAAGCATCACTTCCGGCTTCCGGTTCAGTAATCGCAAACGCCGCGACTCTTTTACCACTGGCTAAAGCCGGTAAATATTTTTTCTTCTGCTCATCGGTACCAAATAAAACAATCGGAATTGTCCCCAGGGCGCTCGCCGCGTAGCAAACCGCGATACCGCCGCAGGCACGGGAAAACTCTTCGGTTGCCAAACATAAATTCATTGTGCTATTAGCAAATCCACCGTACTCTTCCGGGATAAACAGGCCGAACATATCGCTCTCGCCCATCACCTTTAAAACATCCCAGGGGTACTCTTCATTGATATCATACTTAGCCGCAACCGGGCGAATCTTTTCTTCGGCGATCTTATGCGCTAAATCCTTAATCATCTTCTGTTCTTCAGTCAATAAATAATCCATTATTTTCCTCCAGTTAATTAATTTACGAACATTATAACAAACTCTACTGATGATTTTTATTAATCATTACTTACAGTAGGGGAGGTTTAAACCTCCCCTACTGTTAAACTAACTAAATCCAAAACTCGAAATTACGCAAGAATAAAAAATTATATCATACTATTTAGATTTTACAATATCTTTAGCAGGGCAATCTCTTGGCAGTTGGGGAATTTACAGCAGTTAATGCACTCCGCCCAGATCTTATGCGGGAGAGCATCATGCTTAATCTTTTTAAAACCTAACTTTTTAAAAAACTCCGGCTTATAAGTGAGTACAAAGATCTTTTTTGCCCCCATCAGGCGGGCTTCAGCAAGGCAGGCCGAAACCAAATCCCGCCCCAACCCCTTTCCTTGGCTTTTTTTAGCCACGGCTAAAGACTTAATCTCCGCTAAATCATCCCAGGAAATATGCAGGGCAGCGCAGGCGGATAACTTGCCCCTATCTTCATCCACCCAAAAATCGCGGATATTCTCATAAAGCTCATTGAGCGAACGCGGCAGCATCACATCCTGCCTGGCAAAATAACCAATCAACTCCTGAATCTGCTTTATATCCTTTATTTTCGCTTTTCTAATCATTTAATCTCTGTGCCTTTGGCGACTACGACTATTCCTGATTCACTGACAAAAAACCTCTTTTTATCTTCTTCCAAATTAAAACCAATAATTGATCCCTGCGGGATACTCACATCTTTATCGATAATCGCCCGTTTAATTTTAGCATGCCTGCCCACCTGCACGCTCTCCATTAAAATTGAATCATAGACTTCAGAGAAACTATTAATCCGGACATTCGGTGAAAGTATAGAACGCTGCACCCGGCCGCCGGAAACTACGCAGCCCTCTGAAACTATGGAATCTAACACCAGCCCCACCCTTCCCTCTTCTTTGTCGCCGGAGTGCACGGTCTTAACCGGAGGATATTGCTCTTGAAAAGTTCGAATCAACCACTCCTGATCATAAAGATTAAATGTGGGATTAACCTGGATTAATTCCATATTTGCCTCATAATACGCGTCAATGGTCCCGATATCCCGCCAATACTCCTGATCCTTATCCTTATTCTGGAAATTATAGGCTACGACCTTCATCCCCTTTTTTAACATCTGCGGGATAATATCTTTGCCAAAATCATGCGAAGACTTGCTATTCCTGGCATCCTCCAATAATTCCTGCACCAATACCGACTGATTAAATACATAAATCCCCATTGAGCCAAAAATCTTATCCGGCTTACCGGCAATCGTCTTAGGATGCGCCGGTTTCTCCTGAAAACCAATGACCCGGTTTTCGGCATCCGCCTCCACTACGCCCAGATGCTTAGATTTAGACTTATCAATCTCCACTACTCCCACCGTCAAATCCGCATTCTGCTCACGGTGCACATCGATCATGGAATAATAATTCATTTTATAGATATGGTCACCGGCTAAAATCAAAACCTCATCCGGCCGGTCCATTTCCAGGGTATAAAGATTCTGATAAATCGCATCCGCCGTCCCCAGATACCAGGAATCTCCGATGCGCTGCTGCGCGGGGAGCAGCTCGATAAACTGGCCCAGCTCCGAAGGAAGAAAATTCCAACCCAAACGGATATGCCTTTGCAAGGAAGCGGATTTATACTGGGTAAGGATATAAATCTTACGCATCCCGGAATTAATACAGTTACTTAAAGTAAAATCAATAATCCGATAAATTCCCCCGAAGGGAACTGCCGGCTTGGTCCGGTCTTTAGTTAAAGGTAAAAGCCGCTCCCCTTTTCCGCCGGCCATCACAAAAGTTAAAACTTTACGCATCATTTCAGGAACGCTCCGGTTATGCCATGCCGGATCATCATCACCGCAATGGCCGTCATCAATATATACATGATCTTAGAAAATGCCCGTGTGCCGTTGGGGCCGATCATTTTTATTATCATATTCGCCTTAACCAAAGTAATCCAGACAAAGAACATATTTAACACTACTGCTACCAAAGTAGCCAGGGTGCCGAAGCTATTCATCATCATTAACGTAATCGTTAAAACTGCCGGGCCGGTAATCAGTGGGGTGCCCAGAGGAAATACGCCCATATCTTTATCCTGCGAGCTAGTCAATGCGCTTTTCTGCCCTCCGGGTAATAAAAGCCTTACTGAAATAACAAATAAAAGCGCGCCGCCGGCAATCTGAAAATCCGGGATAGTTATGCCGAGCAATGAAAAGACCCACTTACCGACAAACATAAAGATAATCGCCACCGCCGTTGCCGTAATCACCGCGTCCAAAATTATCTTCTTTCTCGCCAGTTTAGAAGAGTGTTCAACCAGGGATAAAAAAATAGGAATATTGGCAATCGCATCCACAGCCACAAACAGCGGGATAAAGCTAAGTATATAGGGTTTAAGTAGTTCCATCATAATGAGTTATTATATAGAATACTTCGTAAAATGGCAATAGAAAAAATTATTTATGTCATCTCCAAATTAAAAGTGCACTGTTTTTAAAGGGAGTTACAATTTAAAAGTGCACTGTTTTTTGTGCCATACTTGTAAGAAAAAGGAGGTTTACAAGTATGGCACAATTACACAAAAGATTTACCGATCAACAG
>JAUYBI010000003.1 GCA_030693145.1 Candidatus Omnitrophota bacterium | reverse complement strand
TTATACCACTGGCGGATTATCAGAAGTAAGATTCTGGCATAAAGACAGGCTTTTGGACATCCAAAAGGTTAAAACAGAACTACTAAAGATAGTGCACTTTTAATTTATAAATAGTGCACTTTTAAAAAATCGGTAACAGTTATATTTTTGGGTTTTTTATCTAAATTAATTAAATAATGGGACGGTTCTATTTTTACTTTATTTCTAGATAATTACTTAAACTAGCAAAATCCCCCAAAGAAAGGTCTTCCGGCCGCACATTTTCATCAATACCGGCGCCCTGAAGAAAATTTTTCAGCCTATCTTGAGCCGCCAAGCCATCCAGGCTATTCCTCAAGGTCTTCCTTCTCTGATTAAAGGCAGTACGGATTAATTTAAAAAACAGGCCTTCATCCCGGACTGAAACCGGCGGCTTTTCCCTAAACCTCAGGAATAAAAAACATGAGTCAACATTCGGCGCGGGCCTAAAGCTATTTTTTTTAATTTCAAAGAGAATCTCGCATTCGCAGTAATACTGTACAAAACAGCTAAAAGCCCCATATTCTTTTGATCCCGGAACAGCCCTGGCCCGGCGGCCAAACTCTTTTTGTACGGTTATAAAAGCAGCGCTGATTACCTGGCGATTTTCAATAAGCTGCTGGATAATCGGGCTGGAAATATAATAAGGTATATTGCCGATTACTTTTATTTTTCGCTTTACCTTATTATTTTTTAAAAATTTACTTATATCAAACTTTAAGATATCGCTCTTAATAACCTGACAATTACTATAAGCGGCTAAGGCCAGCTGGAGAAACGGGTACATCCGCTGGTCAATCTCTACGGCGTAAACAACTTTGGCGCTTTGAGCAAGCTGAGCCGTAAGGTCACCCTTGCCGGCTCCAATTTCTAAAACAATATCTTCTTTAGTTAAATCGCAGGCGCGGATTATTTTGTTTTGAATATTTTTATCGATCAGAAAATTCTGGCCTAAGCTTTTCTTTGGTTTAATGTACATTTTATGGCAAGTTTTATCGCCGCAATCAGGGAACGAGGATTAGCCAAAGCAGGTTTGCCGGCGATATCAAAAGCCACGCCGTGTAAAGGAGAAGTACGCACAAAAGGCAACCCCAGGGTCAGATTAACCCCGCTATCGAAAGCTGTCAATTTCAAAGCGATTAAGGCCTGATCATGATAGGCGGCAATTACACAATCAAATTTACCTTTAGCGGCCTGGGAGATAGCCACATCCGCGCCGCATACCCCGCCTATAGCGAGGCGGTTTAATTTTTTATTTAAACTTTTAATTACCGGAATAATTATTTTCTGCTCCTCCGTGCCCATAACCCCATTATCCGAAGCATGCGGATTAACCCCGCAGACTACTAATCTTGGTTTTTTTATTAAAAATAAGCTCTGCAAACCTTTGATGGTATTTAAGATATTATTTTCTAATTTTTTCCGGGTTAACATTCTGGAAACATCGCGCAGGCGGATATGCCGGGTCACCAAGCTGAATTTTAATTTATCATTAATCAACATCATCACTAAATCCTTAACTCCTGTGGCTCTAGCTAAATATTCGGTATGCCCGGAAAACTTGGCACCCGCCAGATTAATTGCTTTTTTTGAAATCGGACAGGTAACTAAACAATCGATTTTATTCTTTTTAAGCAACTCCAGGGCTGTATCCAAATACTCCAGGCAAGCAGCGCCATTTTGCGCGTTTAAACTGCCAAATTTAAAATTTTTTTCTTGAACATTATTTAAATCAATTAATTCCACGGGCATAGGAACAATCTTTAGGATTTTAGCAGCTTTGGCCAATACAAACCTGCTCCCGATAACCGTAAAATCCGCCTTATCTTTTAGTATTTTAAGCGCCTGTAAAGTAATGGCCGGGCCGATGCCTGCGGGGTCCCCGATAGTCAGGCCAACTCTAATTTTCGAGGATTTTGATGTAGGATTGTTTTTTAAGCTCATCTATCCACTTCGCCAGTTCTTCCTGCATTTTCTTTTCAAATAAATACACCTGAATCTTATCCTGTGCCCGAGCGAGGCTTAACTGCTGACTTCCGATAATATCATCTAATCTAAAAACAAAATACTGCGTGTCAATCTTAACCGAATTAGATATCTCACCGATCCCCAGCTTAAACACGGTATCTTCAATCTCCGGACGTAACTGCTGGCCAGCCGATGCCGAAAGCTTATCGGTAGTAAATATAAATTTTGACGCCAGCTCCTCTAATTTGCTCCCCAGCCGCAGCTGATAACTTACTGTTTTAGCTATTGACTCATCCTGTAAAATAATCAGCGTTAAAATCCGCTCTTCGGGTTTTAAAAACTGCCCCTTATTCTGAGAGTAAAAAGAAGTAACTTCATCAGGCCGAACCATTATTTTACTGCGCACCTTTTGCTCAATAAGATTATACATCAACATCTGCTCGCTAATCTTATTCTCTAAGTCTGCGCGAACCAACCCCTGCCTGGCTAAATCCGCCTCGAAATCTGATTCTGAGCCGTAGCGCTTCTTAGCCTCATCAATTTTAGCCTTAACCCTGGATGGCTCATAAGTTATCTTGGCCAGCTTAGCCTGCTGAAGTATGAGACGGTCTTCGATTAAGCGTTGCAATAAATCGCGCTTCATTGAGTTTACTTTTTCCTCTAAAACTTTCCCTTGAAACTGCCGGGAATACTGCAGACGGATAAAATTTAAGAAATCCGCCAGATCCTTTTGCGTGATTATCTCATTATTCACTACCGCGATTGCTTTATCCTGCGCGTAAAGGCAGTAGCTGACAGCGGGTAGATAGCAGGTTGGTAAAAAAACCGAAACGAAGAGAAATAAAAAATTAATTATGCGTTTCATCAAAAACACCTGCTTTCTTAAAATTAGTGATTGCTTCTTTTAATAAGCGGCAATACAGATCAAATCCCACGGCAGTGATAAATCCGTGCTGCTCCTGGCCCAAGAGATTACCGGCGCCCCGGATCTCCAGATCCTCCATCGCGATATTAAAACCTGCCCCTAAGTCACTATGTTCCTGGATTGCCTGCAGCCTCTTTTTGGCATCATTTTCTAAAACCGCACGCTGATTGCCGGGAACCATAAAATAGGCGTAGGCAGCCCGATTAAACCTACCCACCCTGCCGCGCAGCTGATGCAAATCGCTTAATCCAAACATCTGCGCATTATTCACAATAATCGTGTTAGCATTAGGTATATCAATTCCGGATTCAATGATTGTCGTAGAAACTAAGACGTCGATTTTCCCGGCAATAAAATCCGACATTATTTGTTCCAAGAGCTTTGCCGGCATTTGGCCGTGAGCTATCCTGATGCGCGCGCCTACAGGCAAATTTCTGGCAATCTTATCCTTAATCTTTTCTAAATCCAGAATGCGGTTATGCAGAAAAAATACCTGGCCCTGGCGTGCCAGTTCGCGCTTAATTGCCTGGGTTACCAAATCCGTGTCATATTCTACCACAACCGTTTTGATAGGCAACCTATTTTGGGGAGAAGTATTAATTACCGAAAAATCTTTTGCCCCCATCAGGCTCATATATAAAGTCCGCGGAATAGGCGTGGCTGTCAAAACCAGTATATCAATAGTGTTTTTAAGTTTTTTTAATTGTTCTTTAGCCTTAACGCCAAAACGCTGCTCTTCATCAACAATCACCAAACCTAAGTCCTTAAAACCTACATCCGGCGAAAGCAATCGATGCGTGCCAATAACAATATCCACCATACCCTGGTGTAAATTTTTGATAATTTCATCCTGCTGGCGCTTGGTCTTAAAACGGGAGAGCATCTGCACATTTACGGGAAAATTTGCCAGGCGTGCGTTGAAATTTTGGTAATGCTGTTCGGCTAAAATCGTGGTCGGAACCAGATAAGCCACCTGCTTATTATCCATTACCGCCTTAAAAGCTGCGCGCATGGCTACCTCGGTTTTCCCATACCCCACATCTCCGCAAAGCAGCCGATCCATAGGCTTAGACGACTCCATATCCGACTTAACCTCTGAAGTAGTTTTAATCTGATCCGGAGTTTCTAGGTAGGGAAATGTTTTCTCAAAATCCGCCTGCCACTCTGTGTCCGCGGAAAACTTAAAACCAATACTGGCCAAACGTACCGCCTGCAAACCCAACAACTCCCAGGCTAATTTGGCAATACCCTTACGCGTACGCGCCTTAACCCTCTGCCACTCCTTATTGCCTAAACGATATAATTTAGGCTTGGCCGCATGAAAGGCAATATACTTCTGCACCAGATGCATAGCAGCAACCGGAACATAGAGTTTTTCATTACGGTCATATTCAATAACTAAATGATCCTTAAGGCCGCCTCCTGCCTTAATCTTCTGCAGGCCGCGGAACCTGCCTATGCCATGCTGATTATGCACTACAAGATCACCGACATTTAAATCTACGAAATTATTTAAAGGGAATTCTTCGCGAAATACGGCACTTTTGGTATTTGAAGATTTTTTGAAGGGCAGGATAATAACAATATTGTGCTGCCAAAGAGCTTGGCCATTAGCCGGATCAAACGCTTTAATCGAAGAGACTTTTTCATTATCCAGGTCAATACGGATCGGCAGCTGGAAAGAAAACGGAAAGATATCGATAATTCCTCCGCGGCAGCTAAAATCACCCTCCGCAGAAATTTGGCTTTGCCTGAGGTAACCAAAATCAACCAAAACGGCCAGGAAAGCTTCTAAATTAAGCTCTTGATTAAGATATAATTTAAGCGACTTAAATAGCATATTAAAGAAATGGGGACGGTCCTATTTTTCTTTCAACAGTAGGGGAGGTTTAAACCTCCCCTACTGTAATAAAGAACTATAACCGTCCCCTTTATTTCTTACCGCTTACTTAATATTCTTACGGCTCCAGGCAAGCACCAGCGGAGAAGCAATAAAAATTGTGGAATACACGCCCGAAATAAATCCCACAAATAGGGCAAAAGAAAAATTGCTCAAGACCTCGCCGCCGTAAAGCAGGAAGGAAATTACCACCAGAAGCGTAACCCCGGATGTGAGCAGTGTCCGGCCAAGAGTTTGATTTACGCTCAAATTAATCAATTCTCTTAAAGAAAGTTTTCCATAAAGCCTGGCATTTTCACGCACGCGGTCATAAATAACAATGGTATCATTAATCGAATAACCGGCAATGGTCAGAAAAGCAGTAATACTCAAGAGGTCTATCTGGCGGTTAGTAACCACTAAAAAGCCCAGGGCCACCAGCACGTCATGAATAAGAGCAATTACGCCCGCCACCGCGAAGTTTATATGTTTAAACCTGAAACCCACATAAATGAGAATCCCCGCCAATGACCAGATCAAAGCCAATACCGCCCTGGTTTTAAGATGTTTACCGGCGACCGGCCCCACGCGTTCAATTCTCAATATCTGGATATCCTCTCCCGGAAAAGATGTTTTAAGCTTATTGGTTAATACCTGATTTTTATCCTCGGAAGTTCTAATTAAAACCACCCTGGGGTTATCTTTAAACTGCTGAATACTTGCATCCGCCAAATCTATATCTTTTAGCACTTGGCGTACTTTATCCATCGCAGGAGGATTTTTAAAACTATATTCCTGAAGTTGTCCCCCGGCAAAATCAATCCCATAGGCAGAAGAACCTTTCTTAAAATATGAAAAAAGCCCTACCGCAATTACGATGATGGATACGGCATAAAATATTTTTCGCTTACCGATAAAATCCAGTTTGGTTTCTCCGATTAATTTAAGCATGGGTAGAGAATTCTTAATCCAACCCAAATTAAGCAGGAGTTCGAAGATTACCCGGGTAACCACAATGGCGGTAAACATGCTGGCGAGCAAACCAATGGTCAGGGTAACCGCAAAACCACGAATCGGCCCGGTACCGAACTGAAACAACAAAAATGCCGCAATTAAAGTAGTAAGGTTGGAATCAAATATCGCGCTAAAGGCACGGCTGTAGCCATTGTTGATGGCCGCGCGCAGATTTCTGCCGAGAGCAATCTCCTCTCTAATACGCTCATTAATCAAAACGTTGGCATCTACGGCCATGCCTAGAGATAAAGCAATACCGGCAATACCCGGCAGAGTTAAAGTCGCGGAAATCCCCGGGAAAAGCACCGGCAATAAACCTAAGCCTCCGAGAATCATGATCAAGTTTAATAAAAGCGCGATATCGCTAATCAGGCCGGCTAAAAGATAATAGCCCGCCATAAAAATAAAAACTAATGCGCAGCCAACCAGAGCGGCTTTTACTCCTTTATTTATAGAATCCTGGCCTAAGAGCGGGCCGACAGTTCTTTCTTCTTCGATATGCATCGGAGCAGGCAATGCCCCAACCCTTAAAATAAGCGCTAAATCTTGCGCGGTTTGCACGTCAAACCTGCCGGTAATCACTGCCTCGCCCGAAGGAATTGCTTCTCTGATCCGCGGAGCTGACTGCACTTTACCATCCAAGACGATTGCCAGGCGTTTACCGACGTTAGCGGCAGTTACTTCAGCAAATTTCTTGGCTCCGCTCGCATTAAACTGTAAAGCGACAATCGGTTCATTAAACTGGCTCTGATCAAAACGCACCATCGCATTCGTTAAGGCATCCCCGATTAATACCGCTTGCTTTTCTAGTAACAACGGCTCATTCTCATCCGGAGTATATTTTAACTCAAACCCTTCCGGAATTGTTCCGTCAATTGCCTCTTTAAGTTTTTGGGGATCATTAGAAACAACTTTAAACTCCAACATCGCGGTTTTACCAATCAAATCAATGGCCCGCTCACGATCAGTAATTCCGGGAAGCTGCACCACAATCTCATCTTCACCCTGTTTTTGAATGGAAGTTTCCCTGACTCCAAACTCATCAATGCGATTGCGGATAACCTCGACTGCCCGGTCACAGGCATCAAGCTTAGCCTGGCCCGCAAGATGGCTAGTATCCACTTTAAGTAAAAGATGCATCCCACCCTGTAAATCCAGGCCCAGGTTAATACGTTTATCTAAAGGAAAGGTATAATAAGCACATAACCCCACCACCCCTAAGATCAGCAATATTCTATAAATCAGCTTTCTTTCCATTATTCTAAACTCCTGTTTTTAATAACAACTCAGTTATCAGAAAAACTCTCATCGTAGGGGAGGTTTAAACCTCCCCTACGATGAGAGTTTTTAATGACCAAAGACTCTCTTAATTGATTTAAGGTTTCTTAATATAGGCAACGTTGCTTTTTTCAATCTCCATCTTCACATTCTCATCAATGCGTAAAATTAAAGTCTTCTCTTTTACGCTGACCACAGTGCCATGTATACCGCTTGAAGTTACCACGGCGTCATTTTTATCAATACCCGCCAGCATCTTCTGATGTTCTTTTTCTTTCTGTTTTTGCGGCCGGATCAACAGAAAATAAAAAATAATAAAAATTAAAGCTAACGGGAAAAGCTGAACCAAGGGATTGGCGGCTGCAGTTGACTGTAGCATATTAGGCTCCTTTATTTAATTTCTTCAATAAACTTTTTACGGTTACGGATAGTTGCGCGCCGTTCTTTACCCACTCGGCAATGCGCTCTTTCTTCAGCACTGCCAGGCCGGTTACCGGTTTATAGTAACCCAACTCTTCAATTATCCGGCTATCCCGGCCCATACGCTCATCAAAAACAGTGACTCGAAAATGCGGTTTACCCTTAGGATTTTTACCGATCCTTCTTAAACGAATATGTACTGCCATGGGGTTACTCCTTTTTTCTTACTATTGATGGCCCGGAGATTGCTTCTATCATCGCCTGAGCCTTATTCACTGATTCCTGATATTCTTTCTGCGGAACAGAGTCAGCGACAATCCCTGAACCGGCCTGCACATAAGCAGCGCCATCCTTAAACACTATCGTGCGGATGGCAATGCAAGTATCCAAATTATGCGAAAAACTGAAATAGCCAATTGCCCCGGCATACAACGAACGCCTGATATTCTCCAGCTCATCAATAATCTGCATGGCACGAATCTTCGGGCTTCCGGAAACCGTGCCGGCCGGAAACGCTGCTTTTAATACATCATAGATATCAAACCTTTTTTTGTCAAGTGCGGCGCTTACCTCACTAACCAAGTGCATAACATGAGAATATTTTTCCACGCGCATAAAATCATCAACCTTAACCCGGCCCGGCTTGCTAATCCGGCCTAAATCATTCCTGCCCAAATCTACCAGCATCAGATGCTCCGCTCTCTCTTTCTCATCACTGGCAAGCTCTTTCTCCAGGGCGCGATCCTGGTTTTGATTTTTTCCGCGCGGGCGCGTGCCGGCAATCGGCCGAGTCTGAACTAAACCGTTCTCACAACGCACCAACATCTCCGGGCTTGAACCGACGATAGAAAAATCCTTAAGTTTCAAATAATACATGTAGGGTGAAGGATTAAGCCTGCGTAAGGCCCGGTATACCGCAAAATCATTTTTTTGCGCCTTAACTTTAAAACGCTGCGATAAAACTACCTGGATAATATCCCCCTGCTTGATATACGCTTGAGCCCGCTTAACCATCCGGACAAATTCCGGCCGCTTAAGATTACTGGTTACGCGCAGCCGGCCGAATTCACTCCTGCCTTCCGGCGGAATAACAAACTTATTAAAATTACTGTGAATTGCCTCGATCTTTCTAATTGCCTTTTCATAAAGTTGCTTTTTCTTCACCAGGTTAGAGTTTTTTGGTAAAATAACATTGCTTAAAATCTTGATCGTATGATTAAGCCGGTCAAAAATTAAAAGTGTATCGGTTAAAATCAAAAGTGTATCCGGGATTCCCAGATAGTCTTTATTCTTATCCGGGATATTCTCAAAGAATCTTACCGTATCATATCCGATATAACCCACCAGGCCGCCATAAAAACGCGGCAGCCCCGCTACCTCTACGCTGTGAAAATCGCGCATTATTTTTTTAATCTCATCCAAGGGTGTGCCCCGGGTAATAAAACTCCTGCGCTTATTATTCTGTGGATAAATAATTTCTATATTCCTGGCCTTGCTTTTAAAAATCAATCCGGGATTCGTGCCCAGAAATGAATAGCGGGCGATCTTTTCCTGGCCTTCAACAGATTCCAAAAGAAAAGAATAATCCCCTTTTTCCATTTTTAAAAAAGCAGAAACCGGAGTATCCAAATCGGCATTTATCTCTTTATAAACAGGGACAAGATTACCTTTTTGGGTTAACTTTAAGAATTCTTTTAAATTTGGTTTATACATGAATTTATTTTCTACAACTACCCCTCATCTGCTGCTGAGATTATAATAAACTCTGCTGACTTTTATTAATTATCAATTACAGTAGTAGAGGTTTAAACCTCTACTACTAACTCTCTCTTTATCTCACTATATCTTTCTATAAAAACATGACCGATTGCCCGTATGGCAAGCCTTACCCACCTGCCGGACTTTAATTAAAAGCGCATCCAGATCGCAGTCATAAGCCACAGATTTGACAAACTGGAAATGCCCGCTGGTTAACCCCTTAACCCAATACTCTTTCCTCGAACGCGACCAAAAACAAGTTTTTCCCTGGCTTAAAGTACGGCGCAGCGATTCCTTATTCATATAAGCCAACATCAATACTTCTTTATTCTTATAATCCTGGACAATCGCCGGTATCAATCCATTTTTATCAAACTTTAAACTTGCCAATTTAAATAATACTTTCTTCATTTAAATTATCCCTTCCCGATTAAACACTAAACTTTGCTGACTTTTATTAATCATCAATTACAGTAGGGGAGGTTTAAACCTCCCCTACTGTTGAAAGTCAGCAAGGTTTGTTACATTATTAATCTAACTGCTAATTTAAATGCTATTTTTTTCATATTCTTACCGCTACTCCTTTTTCTTTTAAATAATTCTTTACCTGTTGAATACTAAGCTCCTGATAGTGAAAAAGTGAAGCCGCCAGAGCCGCATCCGCATTGGCCTTTACAAAGACATTATAAAAATCCTCTAAGCACCCTGCGCCTCCGGAGGCAATCACCGGAATATTTACTTTTTGAGTAATCGCCCGGGTCAACTCTAAATCATAGCCATCCCTGGTGCCATCGCTATCCATACTCGTCAGAAGGATCTCCCCGGCGCCCAGCCTGGCTGCCTTTTCTGCCCAAACCAAAGCATTAATACCCGTAGGCGTCCTGCCGCCGTTAATAAATACCTCCCAGTGATCAATTTGTTTCTTCGCATCAATCGCCACGACAATACACTGGCTGCCGAATCTTTTCGCGGCAGCACTGATTAACTCCGGAAATTTTACTGCTTGAGTATTAATCGAAACCTTTTCCGCCCCGGCATTTAAAAGATTACGGATATCGCCGATTTCTCCTATGCCTCCGCCAACCGTAAAAGGCATAAAGATATTCCCGGCGATTTTTTCAACCAGGCCCACCAAAGTTTTTCTATTTTCAAAGCTGGCGGTAATATCCAAAAATACCAACTCATCGGCACCCTGCTCATCATAAGCCCGGGCCACCTCCACCGGATCACCGGCGTCGCGAAGCCCGAGGAATTTTACCCCCTTAACCACGCGGCCTTCTTTAATATCTAAACAGGGAATAATGCGTTTGCTTAGCATAAAAGTACTTTTTTAATTACCAATTACAGTATAAAAGTGTTTTTTAATTACCAATTACAGTAGGGGAGGTTTAAACCTCCCCTACTAGCTCAGAATGACGGGCGCGTAATCTTACTTTACTTTCTTATCCAGATATTCCTTTAAAGCTATCCAGGTATTCTTGCCCACTCTGCCATCCACATGGAGATTATTTGCTTTCTGAAATTCCTTTACCGCTAAACGCGTCTTCCTGCCCATTCTTCCATCCACCGAACCCTGAAAATAACCGGCATTCTTTAAGGCTGTCTGAATTAGTTTTGTATCCACGCGCTTAACTTCACCGGTATCCTGGGCACCGGAATTAACTCCCTGATTACTTGTTGTTATTGATTCCTTTAAGCTATTTATTTCATTATCTTTTTCGCTTAATTGCGCCTCCAGCGCTAAAACCTTATTGCGCAACCCCTGATTTAACAACGCCTCATTTTTGTTCACCGTCGCGCATCCACTTAAACCAAAAATAACCACCGCTGCTAATCCTAACCACATAACTTGCTTTGCCATAATATCCCCCCTTTAGTTAGTTTCAATAAATTAAACGCGCGTTACTTTTAACGCTTCCGCTAAAGTAAACTTACCTTCATACAAAGCTTTACCCACAATCACCCCGGACAACCCTTGTTGATCAAGCTTATTCAGCTTGATCAAATCCTTAAGTTCAGAAACACCCCCTGAAGCAATAACCTTTAACTGCGTTTCCTTGAGCAGCTCTTTAATTCCGGAAATATTCGGCCCGGACAAAGTACCATCCTTAGAAATATCCGTATAAATTAACTGCTTAAAACCTATTGCTTTTAACTCTTTGGCAAAAATCAATGTCGTTTTGGCTGCTTTGCAATTCCACCCTTGCGTTAAGACCTTTCCGCATTTAGCATCAATGCTGACAATAATTTTTTCTCCAAATTTTTTCCAAGCTTGCTTTAAAAATTTTGCGTCGCTAGCTGCCCGGGTGCCTAAAATAACCCTTTCTACCCCCAAACTCAGTAACTGAGATATTGCTTCCATGCTCCTGACCCCGCCGCCGAATTCCACCCCGATGCCCGCCTGGTTAACAATTTTCTTTAAAACTTCGATATTCTTAAGCGCGCCGCTTGAGGCCCCGTCCAAATCCACAATGTGTAAGAATGTAGCCCCCTGCTTAGCCCAATGTTTAGCGGCCTTAACCGGGTCAGCCGAATAGACCTTCTGCCGGTTAAACTTACCCTGAAAAAGCCTGACTACTTTACCGCCCATTAAGTCTATCGCTGGTATGATTAACATAAATTCACAAAATTTTTAATTATCTTTAATCCTAGGGCCTGGCTTTTTTCCGGATGAAACTGACAGCCGTAAACATTATCTTGATGTAAAACACAACAAAACTCTAATCCATAGTTGCTGGTTGCGGCAATCACGGATTTATCTCTGGGTTGCGGATAATAGGAATGACAAAAGTAAACTTGGCTCTCAACGCTAATACCGCTTAATAAAAGGCAATCTTTAGCCACAACCTTACAATCATTCCATCCCATATGCGGAACTTTCAAGCCAGGCGCGGAACTAAATTTAACCACCTGGCCTCCGATGATACCTAACCCCTTATTCATTTCAGCCTCTTGGCTGCTTTCCAATAAAAGCTGCATCCCTAAACAAATCCCCAGAAACGGCTTTTTACAGTCAACCTGCCGGAGAATAACGCTGATTAAATCCAGCTTCTTTAATTCCAGCATCGCATCATCAAAAGCGCCCACCCCGGGTAAAACTATTTTATCCGCTGAGATTATCTGGCTTTTTTTATTAGAGATTATCGGCTCAACGCCGCAAACTTGAATACTCTTAGCCACGCTATGAATATTGCCCATGCCATAGTCGATAATTACGATCTTCATCAATCAATCACACCTTTAGTCGAAGGGATACCTTTTCTACGCGGGTCAATTCCAGTGGCTTGGTCCAAAGCAATGCCGAGGGCTTTAAAAACCGGCTCTAAATTAGTATGTAAATCCCGATTGCCGCCTTTTAATTCAATGATTAAATTCAGGCCCATATTTTTTGCGAACGATTCAAAGAAATGATTTGCATATTCCAAAGAATATCCTTCTCTCTCAGAAATTTTAGCTGGATTCAAAAGGCCCGCGGCCTGGACTTGAATCCCTTTGAAGAAACTCCTGCCGCTTATATCCACTGTAACCGTAGCCGTCACCTCTTCCATGGGCACTGACGCTGAACCCATCCGGTTGATCCCTTGCTTATCGCCTAATGCCTCCTTAAAAGCCTGGCCTAAAACTATGCCCACATCCTCATTCGTATGATGAATATCGATATTGAAATCACCCCAATTAACTATCGCCTCTAGGTCAAAATGGCCCCAGTAAGCGAAGAGGTCCAACATATGGTCAAGCAGGCCAATACCGGTTTTAATTTTTCTTTCTTCCGTGCCATCAATATTTAATTTAACGGAAATTTCTGTTTCATTCGTTTTTCTCAACTTTTCTGATATTCTCTGAGCCATTTCTTTCTCCTCGCCTGCATTCCTGCCGGCTTTCAATAGTAGGGGAGGTTTAAACCTCCCCTACTATCTACTGAATAAACTACCTGCTATTTATAAAAACCTTGCCTTTACGGAATCCACGTGCTTTTGCAGGCCTTCAATGCCGGCAATCTTCTCCAATGGCTCGCGTATTTTTTCCAGCGCCTTTTTAGAATAACTGATAATATGGCTGCTCTTAATAAAATCCGTAACGTTTAGGCCGGAGAAGAACCTGGCTGTGCCGGAAGTTGGCAATACATGGCTGGGGCCGGCAACATAATCACCCAGGGCCACCGGGCTATAGGGGCCTAAAAATATTGCTCCGGCGTTTTTTATATCCTTAAGCAGTTTTTGAGGATTCTGCACCAGGATTTCCAAATGCTCCGGGGCAATCTTATTGGCAATTTCAGCCGCCTGTTTTAAATTCTTGGTCAAAATAATAAACCCATTATGCCCATCCATTTGAGATTTTACTTCTTTGGCTAAACTTTTGGAATTGGTAATTAATATCGCCAGGCCTTTAGCATGCTCTCCTTGAGCGCCCAGATCGGCAACAATAAATTTCGGGTCGCTGAAACGATTAGCAATCACCACCAGCTCCGTGGGGCCGGCAATCATATCAATATCCACCAAACCAAAAACCTGCCGTTTGGCTTCGCTGACATAAATATTTCCCGGGCCGACAATCTTATCTACCCTGGGAATAGTCTTGGTCCCATAAGCTAAGGCGGCGATCCCTTGAGCTCCTCCCACGCGATAAATCTCATCAACCTTGAGCAGATCAGCAATCACTAAAATATGCGGGTTAATATACCCGTTTTTATCCGGAGGGCTGATCAAAACAATCTTTTTAACCCCGGCCAGCTTCGCCGGCAGCACGGTCATATAAACAGTAGAAACCAGCGGGGCTGTCCCGGCAGGAATATAAACACCCACTTTTTCTAAAGGCGTATAATTTTCACCCAAGACTACGCCTTCGGTTCCTTTGATCCTCCAGGATTTACGCAGCTGTTTACGATAAAAACGATTTACGTTTTCAATAATTACTTTCAGCGAGCTGACAAAATGCGGGCTAATATTCGCATAAGCGCCGCTGATTTCGATCTGAGAAACTTTTAACTGACGCTGGCTAAGTTTCACCTTATCAAACTTACGCGTGTACTTAATTAACGCGTCGTCGCCAAGAAGACGCACATCATCAATGATCTTTCTGACCTTTTCTTCAACGCGCAGCTGGCGCAATTGGCCGCGGTTATAAATCTTCTCTAATTTTTTACTCGCCGCCTTAATTATTTTCATCTTATCCTTTTACAATGCGACTTTCAATAGTAGCGGAGGTTTAAACCTCCGCTACTATCCCTATGCGCAATTTTTAATTATATCCTTTATTTTCTCAAAAGCCAATATAAAATTTTCAGGCTGTGTTCCTCCGGCTTGAGCAAAATCTTCCCTGCCGCCGCCGCTTCCGCCGATAAGCGGCGCAACCTGAAAAATTATATCTTTAGCGCTTAACCCTTTCGCGCATAAATCCGCGGTCAATCCGATGACTAAAGAAGCCCTACTGCCATCCTGTGAGCCTAAAGCAATTACCGCTTGAGCTAACTTTTCTTTAAGCATATCCGTCAAAATCCGTAATGCATTCAGGCCTAAATTATCTTCCACTGAAAAAACAGCAATGGTTGCGTTTATTTTTACGCTCTTCTTGAGAAGTTCAAGTAATCTGGCCGGCAGTAGATTATTAATTTCCGCGCTGCGTTTCTTTTCCTGCGCTTTTAATTCCTCTTGACTACTTTTCTTCTGAGATACTTCAATAGCCTTCTGCTTTTGCTCCTGGATAAACTGTTCCGCGAATTTAGCAGTAACCGCTTCAATCCTTCTGATCCCGCTGGCCACGGAGCTTTCACTGATTATCTTGATCAAGCCGATTTGCTGAATATTAGTAAGATGCGTACCAGCGCAAAGTTCTTTGGAAATATTCCCTATCGCAACCACACGGACATTTTCACCATACTTCTCTTCAAAAAACGCTAAAGCCCCAGCCTTCTTTGCGTCTTTAAGCGCCATCTCTTTAGAATCTACTTCATAGTTTTTTATAATAAAACTATTAGCTGCCTCTTCAACTCTGGCAATTTCTTCCGGGGATAATCCTTTAAAATGCGTAAAATCAAAACGCAGTTTTTCCGGGCTGACTAAAGACCCCTGCTGCTGGACATGATTACCTAAAACCTGCCTTAAAGCTGCCTGCAATAAATGAGTAGCGGTATGATTCTTGGCGATATTTAATCTGTGCTGGACATTTATCTGAGCAACTACCGTATCATCCTTCTTAAAATTACCGGATTTGATTTGACCAATATGCAGAATAACATTATCAACCTTTTTTGTGTCCAGGACTTCAAAAACATTACTTCCGCTTGTCAATTCACCGGTGTCCCCCACCTGGCCGCCGGATTCCGCATAAAATGGAGTCTGGTCTAAAATAACCTGCAAACTATCTCCTGCTAAAACCTCACCTACTTCTTTGCCGTCTTTTAATATCGCTAAAATTTTAGTTTCCGTGGAATTATCTTTATAACCGGTAAATTTTGTTTCTTTTAGTTCTAATCCTAATCCTTTTGCATCAAAAACATCCCCCTTCATCTTGCTGGATGATTTTGAAAGATTCTTCTGCTTCTCCAATTCTCTTTGATAAAACACTTCGAAATTTTTACCAACACTAATCTTTCTTTTATACAACTCCTCCTTAGTAATTTCCGCGGGGATACCATGCGTATCGTACAATCTGAAAGCAGCAGCGCCTGTGATTCCAGAAGTAGCCTCGCTGGCGAAAGTTATGCCTTCTACTTTTGGATCATTTTCTAGCTCTTTTTTTATTCTCTCAATTTCATTATCTACTAAAACACTGCTTAAGCTCAATGTATTAATAAAATTAATCTCTTCATTCAAAATAACCCGGGCAATATCCTCCTGTTTATCCTTTAAATCCGGATAAGGCTTGTGCATAATCTGGGCAACTAAACCTACTAATTTACTTAAAAATGGTTTATTTATCCCCAAGCTTCTTAAATGCAGAACACTCTTACGGATAATTTTTCTTACAATATACCCGCGGCCTTCATTAGAAGGCATTATCCCGTCATAGATCGAAAATACTACCGCTCGTATATGATCGGCTATGGCATAAATCCCCCCTCTCTCCCCTTTTTCAAAGGGGGGTAGGGGGGGATTATTTTTTAAATTTACCTCTATTTCTCTCACAATCGGCTCGAATAAGTCCGTCTGAAAGTTATTCTGTTTACCCTGCATCACCGCGGCTAATCTTTCCAGCCCCATACCGGTATCGATATTTTTATTGGGCAACGGCTCTAAGGAACCATCGGCTTTACGGTTAAACTGGGTAAATACCAAATTCCATATCTCGGCAAACCTGCCGCAACTGCAAGCCGGCGTGCAATCCGGTTTTTGACATCCTGCTTCTTTTCCAAAATCAACCCGTTCGACTCGCTCCGCTCGCTCAGGGTTGACACTGAGCAAAGTCGAAGTGTCAAAAAATATCTCTGAACACGGGCCGCAAGGGCCATTTGGCCCTTTAGTTTTTGCTTCCGCCGGCCAAAAATTATCCTTATCAGCTAACCTGATAATTTTATTTACTGGAATTTTTACAATATTTTTCCAGATAGCATAAGCCTCCTCATCATCCTGATATACTGAAACCCAAAGCTTATCCACAGGTATCTTCAATTCCTTAGTTAAAAACTCCCAGGCCCAGGATATTGCTTCTTGCTTGAAATAATCGCCGAAGGAGAAATTCCCCAGCATTTCAAAAAAAGTATGGTGCACGCTGGTTTTGCCTACTTTATCCAAATCGTCCGTACGTAAACAGCGCTGCGCGGTTGCGGCGCGCTTAAAACCGGAATCAAAACCCAGAAATTCTTTTTTAAATTGATTCATACCGGCAGGGGTAAACAACACCGTAGGGTCATCTTTAGGAACTAAAGAATCACTATCCATGATCTTATGTTTCCTGGCCTTAAAAAAAACCAGGAATTTTTCTCTTAAAATATCGGCGGTCATGATTAAATTATGTCTTAAAATAAAGGGGATGGTTCTATTTTTCAACCATATAAAACGACGGAAAAATAGAACCGTCCCCTTGTTTTATAATCCTTTAACAATGTCACTTATAATATCCGGCGAAAACCCGCGGCGCATCAAATACGCGTAGACACGCGCCTTGGCCTTAAGTAGCTCTATACCTTTTAACTTGGAGAATCTCTGCTGGGCTAACTGACTAACGATTTGACTTTCATTATAATGCTCTTTTACTTGCGACAGAGAATGATCAATGATCTCTTTATCGAGGCCTTTTTGCATTAATTCCTGCCTGATTTTTCTTAAACCAAACGGCCGCCTCAGCCGCGCGGCCACCCAACCTTTGGCAAAAACGCGATCATCAATAAACTCTTTATCCTTTAAAAAATTAACCGTATCCTGGCTTAACTCTTCGGAGAAACCTTTTTGTTTTAGCCGCCCTTTTAGCTCATTTTCACTGCGCAGGCGAAACTTTAACAGCAAAAAAGCATACGCCCTGGCAATCTCGGCGTTATTCAGCGAGGCTGAACTTTTTACGCGCTTGGTTTTCAATATCATCCTGTAATTTCGGATTTTCTTTAAGAAACTTTATCGCCGCGTCCCTGCCTTGTCCCAGCTTTTTATCTTCAAATGAAAGCCAGGTACCGCTTTTGGCAATTACTTCCAAATTTACCGCGGCATCAATCACCGCGCCGGTTTTAGAAATTCCTTCATTATGCAGAATGTCAAACTCCGCCTCACGAAAAGGCGGGGCAATTTTGTTTTTAACTACCTTTACCCTGACATGATTACCAATAACTTTATCCCCTTCTTTTAAGTAAGCAATTCTACGCACATCCAATCTTACCGATGAATAAAATTTTAGCGCCCGTCCGCCCGGAGTGGTTTCAGGGGAGCCGAACATCACGCCAATTTTTTCCCGCAGCTGATTGATAAAAATTACCGTAGTGCGCGATTTACTAATCGCGCCGGTCAATTTACGTAAAGCCTGCGACATCAGGCGCGCCTGAAGCCCCATATGCGAATCCCCCATCTCCCCTTCAATTTCAGCGCGCGGAGTTAATGCCGCCACTGAATCAATTACCACTAAATCTACGGCATTAGAACGCACCAGAGTTTCGGTAATCTCTAAAGCTTGCTCACCGGTATCCGGCTGCGATATCAAAAGATCATCTAAATTTACGCCGATAATTTTAGCATAAGTTGAATCAAAAGCATGCTCAGCGTCAATAAATGCCGCCACCCCACCTTTCTTTTGAATTTCTCTAATTGTCGTTAAAGTCAAGGTGGTTTTACCGGAAGCCTCCGGCCCGAATATTTCTACTACCCTTCCGCGAGGAAGTCCGCCTATACCCAAAGCCAGATCCAGGGTGAGCGCGCCTGTAGGTATCGTTTCAACATTAACTTTAGTGTGCGCGCCCAACTTCATAATCGAGCCTTTACCAAACTGCTTTTCTATCTGCGCCAGCGCCAGCTCCAGCGCTTTATGACGATCCGATATCTCTTTTTCTTCTTCCTTCTTCTTATCAACTATCATTCTAATCCTCCGCTTTTTAAATTTAAGTCAATATTATAACCCGCCCCCTCCGCACTGTCAAACAATAAAAAATCCTCCTTTCTACTTTCAATAGACGTAGAAAAGGAGGAAATCTAACAAAAATTAAAGGGGGCGTTTCCTTAACAAGTAGACGCGGTTATTATCCCGCCTACTACAGTAATAGTACAATCTGCTGAACCACCTGCATCCCTAACAGTTAATACGCTGGTTTTCGTAGAACCTAATGCCTGCCAGCCTAATGTAGTACCCTTGCAAACATAAACTTGGTTATCAACAGAATTATAATACATAGTTCCTTTATGAGCGTCGTCACAGGTAGTTACTGCAGGACTGTGGGCATAAAGCTGCAGTTCGTTATATACGCCGTACGGCGAGGGGTAATAAGTGGTGATCGTAATATCTTCAGCAGCAAAAACACAAATCGAGCAAAAAAACAAAAGAAAAGAAATTAAACAGATACTTTTAAATAATCTGGGCATCTCCACCTCCAAGGTTAATTTTGTTTATTATAATTCAACCATTTCATCCTGTCAAACAAAAACTAGGGTAATGTCATCTCCAAATTAAAAGTGCACTGTTTTTAAAGGGAGTTACAATTTAAAAGTGCACTGTTTTTTGTGCCATACTTGTAAGAAAAAGGAGGTTTACAAGTATGGCACAATTACACAAAAGATTTACCGATCAACAG
>JAUYBI010000001.1 GCA_030693145.1 Candidatus Omnitrophota bacterium | reverse complement strand
TTAGATTCCCGGCCGAAACAACAGCCGTTTAAAAGGCATCCTATCCTGCCAATCGCTTGGCCCAGGGCAATAAAAGGAGCCAGTAAATCTAAACTCCTCAGCAAATCCATTTTATGCTTCCGGATATACAGAATTGCGCTGCCGGCGCCAAAAATTAAACCGCCGAACCAGGCCATGCCCCCGTGCTGGAGCATAATCATCTCCAGGGGATTATGCAGATAAAAACGGGCATTGATCAGCACATACAATACCCGGGAACCGATTATCCCAAAAATAAAAGCATAGAAACAAAGGTTAAATATCTGCTCACCGTCCATTTGCTCCTTTTTTGCCTGTAAAGCAGCTAAATAGGTGCAGGCAAAAAAGGCCAAAACCAGCATCGCTCCATACGCATAAATCGTAAAACCCCCTATACGGCAAATTTCAGGCAGCATTTTTATTAAATAATAATTCCCGGGTCAATAAAATCGCAGCTATAGTTATGACCGAATCCGCGATATTAAAAACCGGCCAGACACGCAGGTCCAAAAAATCAATCACAAAACCAAAACGCAGACGGTCAATAAGATTACCGGCTGCCCCCCCTAAAATCAGGCTTAAAGATATTTTTAAAATAATGGAATTTGTTTTATTTTTTAAATTAATGAGAATAAGCCCGATCGTAAAAAACGAAATCAGCACAAACAAGTACAGCTGATTCTGAAAAAAACCAAAGGCTGCCCCGCGATTATACACCAGGGTCAAATTTAAAAAATTTTTTATTAACGGAACAGGGGTGTTTAGCTGCAGAAATCTTAAAGCAAGAAACTTAGTAATCTGATCCAACAAAATAACGCTTAAAACGATGATAGAAATCATCTACACATTAAAACTTTTATTTCTTTTCCTTTTTCTGCTGGCATTTGATACACAACCGGGTAGAAGGAACTGCCTTTAATCTAATTTTAGCAATTGAAGACTTGCAACCATCGCAAATACCAAAAACCCCTTCTTCTATCCTCTTGAGCGCATCATCCAGCTCATAAAGTGATTTTCTCTCACTGGAAGCTATCCCCAAAGAAAACTCGCGATCGTAATTATCAGTAGCCACATCCGCCATGTGGTAAGTATAACCGGAGATATCCCCGGAGGCCTCTTTTTGTGATTTCCTTAAAGTATCATCGGATATATGCTTAAGATCGTTAAGTATTTCTTCTTTTCTCTTGAGCACAATCTTCTTAAAATCCTTTAAATCGCTTTTAGAAAATTTTTTCTTCACCTTACTTTTCCCCAATGGCTCTAAGACAATGATCGCAAATCAAAGGATGCGCCTGATTCTTTCCAACCTCTAATGAATAATTCCAGCAACGCAAGCACTTAGTACCTTCAGCCTTAGCTACTTCTATTTTTATTTCTTCACTAAGCTTATCCTCTTTTATCACCTCTACCTGCGAAACCTTAAAAATCTCAGCAAGCTCGGAATTAAAGCTTTGTAAGAATGTATAACGTTCCTGGCTTTTTGTCAATAGTTTTATTTTAGCATCAAAAGAACTACCAATCTCACCCTTTCCGCGTAACTCTTCCAAGGCCTTAGCGGCCAAAGGAATCCGTAATATTACTACACCCAGGCGTAGTTGAATATCATCCTGTGGAATTACAGCTTCAGGTTTAGGCCATTCCAAAAGGTGGACACTGGGAATTGCTCTTGATTCTTTATCTTTAGGCATATATTGCCAGATCTCCTCTGCGGTAAATACGAAAATTGGAGCAATCATACGCACAAGCATGTTCAACACTTCAAAAATGACTGTCTGTGCAGAACGCCTTTCCACGGTTTTAGCTCCGTAGGTATAGAAACGCCCCTTCACCATATCCAAGTAATACATCGAGAGCTGTTCATTACAAAGATCATAGATGGATTTATACGCCTTATGGAATTCAAAAGAATCATAAGCGTTCTTTGCCTGCATCAATACTAATTTTGTTTCCTGCAGTATCCACTTGTCTATTACTTTTAAATCAGCATAGCCCACTTTATCCGTATCCGGATTAAAATCATAGAGGTTACCTAAAATAAATTTTGCGGTGTTGCGAATCTTACGGTAAGCCTCTGAAAGCCGGGCTAAGATCTCCTTAGAGATACGGATATCTTCATTGTAATCGCTTGAAGCTACCCACATCCTTAAGATATCCGCTCCATAATCCTTGATAATCTCAAAAGGCGAGATAACGTTGCCTTGGGACTTAGACATTTTTTTGCCTTCACCATCAACCACAAAGCCGTGGGTAAGCACGTTCTCAAACGGAGGTTTACCATCAATTGCCATTGCCGGGATAATCGAAGATTGGAACCATCCCCTATGCTGATCAGAGCCTTCCAAATATAATTGCGCCGGGACTCCTCCTAATTCTTTTCTTTTTTTCAATACCGACTGGCTGCTTACTCCGGAATCAAACCAAACATCCAAGATATCCGCTCCTTTAGAAAAATATTTTCCTTTCTTACACGCGGGGCAGGCCAAGCCTTCAGGAATAAAATCATTTATACTGCGGCTAAACCAACAATCCGAACCTTCCGAAACGGAAAACTGAGCAAATTTCTCAATAACTTTAGGTTCAAAAAACTCTTCTTTGCATTCATCGCAAACTAAAGCCGGAACCGGTACACCCCAATATCTCTGACGGGAAAGGCACCAATCCGGGCGCAATTCCACCATCGATGAGATCCTCTCCCGGCCACCTTCGGGAATCCAACGCACATCTTCTTTTATAGCTTTTAGGACATGCTTACGTAAATCTTTATGGTCGATCACCAAAAACCACTGTTTTGTCGCCCGAAAAATTATCGGATGCTTACAACGCCAACAATGCGGATAAGAGTGAGTTATCTTTTGCTCTAAAAGCAAAGCGCCAATAGACTGTAACTTTTTTATGATTTCCGGATTAGCATCATACACATTCTGCCCGGCAAACTCTCCGGCCGTAGCATCAAATTTACCTCTGGAATCAACCGGCATCACAACTTCCAAACCATATTTTAATCCGGTCTGATAATCATCCGCGCCATGGCCGGGAGCAGTATGCACCAAACCTGTGCCCTCCTCTATAGAAACATAATCTGCCAAGACTACTTTTCCCGAACGCAAACCAAATGGGTGGTCATAAATAATCCCTTCCAAATCTTCCCCTTTTAAATCTTTGATCACTTCATACTGGTCAATACCCATCTGCGGCAATACCGACAGACGCACGTCAGCAATAATCAAATTCCCTTTAGCCGTCTTTATATAAGCATAACTAAACTCCGGATGCACTGCCACGGCAACATTGGCGATCAAAGTCCATGGCGTGGTGGTCCAAATTACAAGATAGCTATCCCTTAAGAAAACTTTATCCTCTTTCACTTTGAATTTTACGAATACCGACGGGGAGGCATGATTTTCATATTCCACCTCTGCTTCCGCCAAAGCAGTTTCGCATTTAAAGCACCAATTAACCGGCTTAAGCCCGCGCTGAATAAATCCTTGATTATTTAAATTATTAAAGGAGCTGATAATCGCCTCTTCATATTCATAACTTAAGGTCAAATAAGGATTCTCCCAATCCCCCAGCACCCCCAGGCGCTTAAACTGCTCCCTTTGATTAGCCACATGCTTCATCGCATAATCATGGGCTTTCTTCCTGAACTCCAACTGCGCAATTTGGTGTTTGGCGATTTTTAATTCTTTAAACAACTGGTGTTCAATAGGCAAACCATGACAGTCCCAACCGGGAAGATAAGGCGAATCATACCCCTGCATAGTCTTATATTTTATAACTATATCTTTTAATATTTTATTTAAAGCATGCCCAATATGTATGTCCCCATTAGCATAAGGCGGCCCGTCATGAAGAACATATTTTCCTTTTACTGCCGGTTTTTTTCGGATCAGCCCATAAAGATCCTGCTTATACCAATCCTCCAACATCAGCGGCTCCCGGATAGGCAGGCCTGCCTTCATCGGAAAATCCGTTTTCGGTAAATTCAGGGTATGCTTATATTCAGAATTATTTGACATATTTACCTATAATTATATTTAAATCCTGCTTAACTTTTAACGGAATTAGTTTACGGTCAGTAACAATCGCAAACTTTAATGCCTCAGTGCAACTGCAACTGCGCGGCGAGTTTAATCCTTTAATCACCTGGCAGAGGATCTTCTTGGCATTGTCCACATTCTTTTGTAAATTACTCATCACCATTTCTAAAGTTACGCTGGCGCAATCCGGATGCCAGCAATCATAATCGGTAATACAGGCAAGCGTAGAATAACAAATCTCCGCTTCCCGGCAAAGCTTAGCCTCAGCCAGATTGGTCATACCGATAACATCCATGCCCCAACTGCGATAGAGCTTGCTCTCCGCTAACGTAGAAAACTGCGGGCCTTCCATATTCAGATAGGTGCCGGTTTTATGCATACTCAAGTTCAAGGATTTACCAGCCGCGTAGATATCTGCACTAAGCTGCGGGCATACCGGGTGGCTAAAAACAATGTGACTGACCATGCCCCGGTCAAAAAAAGTCATCTGGCGGCCATGGTTGGTGCGATCCACAAACTGATCCACCACTACAAAATCCAGTGGTTTTAATTCTTCCTTTAAACTGCCACAGGCGGTAACGGAAATAATTCTTTGGACGCCTAATTTTTTCATGGCAAAAATATTAGCGCGATAATTTATTTCGCTGGGAGATATGCGGTGGCCTACCCCGTGGCGCGGTAAAAAAACCACCTCTTTGCCCTCTAATTTTCCGATGGTAAATTTATCTGAAGGCTCCCCAAAAGGAGTTTTGACTTTTAGCTGTTTAATAATTTCTAAGCCTTCGATTTTATATAATCCGCTTCCGCCGATAATCCCAATCCGTGACATTATTAATTCCTTTCTCTTACGCTTGTAGCGCTTTTACTTCTTGGATAATTCCTTTGAACGCAAAACAGCAGCTTTGGCTGCTTCGGTTAATGACCCGGTTTTATGTAGAGCATCTAAGCCCGCCTGCGTAGTCCCGCCCTTGGAAGTAATTTTATCCTTTAAGGCTTCCGGAGTTATACCCCATGCCTCCACTGTAACTAAGGTGGCCGAAGTAGTTAATTCGGCAAATAATCTAGCCTTCTTCTTACTGAACCCTAAATTTTCGGCAGCCAAAGATAACTCCGGAATAAAATATTGCCGGCTATATTTTTCCCATTCATTCTTTGGTTTATCTTTAACTAAGTCGCACCAAAAACCAGGCCCGCTACCGGCAATAGCCGTTGCCGCATCCATCATTTCTTCGGGAAGAATAAAAACCGTTCCTAAATATTTAAAAAGCCTCGCTGCAAATTTTAGATCAGCGCTGGTAGCAAAAACACCTTTACAAATAGAAGTAGTACTTTTACCGACCATGGCTGCCAAATTCGGCATTACCCTCACCACCCTCACCTGCCCTAAAACCCTTTGCATATATTCAGTAGTAATCCCGACGGCAATAGAAATAACTAGTTTATCTTGCAGGTTATTCTTAATTTCCGCTAAGAGCGGCTCAAAATCCTGCGGTTTGATCGCCAAAATAATCGCCTCGGATTGCTTAACTAAGTCCACAAGAATACCCGCAGCAGTTATGCCTTTTAAAGCAGTAATTTTATTTTTGTCTTTGTCAAAGACACCAACAACATATTTATCCTTGAGGCCTTCGGCAATTGCAGAGCCCATATTACCAAATCCAATAATCCCGATTTTTTTTCTTAAAAAATTAAACATTGTTTTGGAATATCACTCTGCCTAGTCTTATAATATCCGCGCCCTCTTCAATGGCTACCTCAAAATCGCTAGACATGCCCATCGAAAGCAGCCAGGACGGATTTAACTGATCACGCAAAGCCTTAAGTTTGGCAAAATATGGCCGGGCTTCCTGGGCATTATCCACCAACGGAGCAATAGTCATTAACCCTTTAATTTTTACATTCTGGAATTTCATAATTTCCTCACAAACCTCAAGCAAAGCTAGCGGCTTAAATCCAAACTTCCTTATCTCCGGAGAGGTTTTGACCTCTAAAAGGATATCCTGAATTTTATTTATTTTTACAGCCTGCTTATTAATTTCCTGGGCTAAACTAACGCTATCCACAGAATGAATCAAATCAAATATCCCTAAAGCCTCCTTTACCTTATTACTCTGTAGGTGCCCCACCATCTGCCAGTGCGCGCCAGGAACCAACTTATATTTTTCAGCTGCTTCCTGCACCCTGTTTTCGCCGAGATGATCAATACCTGAATTAGCTACTTCCAGTATCTGCCCAACGCTCCTGCCTTTGGTTACACAGAGTATCGTGATCTTGCCCGGATCAATTTTAATCCTGGCGCAGACTGCAAACACACGCTGACGGACTTTTTCAATATTCTCTTTAATCATCGCTTAAATTACCTAAATACGCAATAAAAGGTGTCCGCCGAAGAAGGCTCTAGAAATATTCCTGATAAACTTCTTTAAAACGATTTATAGTTTTAATCACCAGGTTTTTGGCAGGCTTAACTAAAGCTAAATTTCCCACAGTTTTATTCTCAATATCCTCGCAGATCATCCCCAGGCTAGTGAGATAAGTCAAATATTTCTGCCCGCTTAAATCGCTGTTCTCTTTGACTAAAGAGGCAATCTGCGGATTATTCATCCTTCCGATAACCACCGGCAGGCCGAGCACGCTCTCCATCATCTCAATAAATCCTTCGGTCAATAAAGTCTTGCCCACCATAATAAAGTGGTCAATTTCATGCAGCACCACCTTCAACTGGACCACTTCCTTAATCTGCGTACAAATTAAACGGCTGGAGTTAGTAGCCATTTCCGCTACATCGCGCTGTTTTATGGGCTTATAAAATTCATCTTTCTTAACTAAAATCTCTTTATCTTCCTGGATATCCTGAATATCCCCGATAATCCCGTAAGAACGTTTAATATCCTCCGCCAACTCAAAATTAATTTTTAAACCCTCTGAAAGTTGCTGGGTCATACTATTGCCGCCTAAAGGTAAAATTTGGATACTCTGCAGAAGGCCGTCTTTGAAAATCAGCAGTTCCGTTACATCACTGCCACAATCGCAAAATACGCTTATGCCGCGTTTTTCTTCTATACCGAATACTGCCTTGCTGGTAGCCAACCCCGAAAAAGAAAGGCTCCTGATCTCATATCCGGCCTGGCTAATCACCCGGCTTAAACTTTGTAAAGATGCCAGCCTGGCGCAGACTAAATATAAATCTACCTCTAATCTATGGCTGTATAAACCGATAGGATTGATCACGTTACTTTTAGAATCAATGGAATAACTCGATGGAATCACATGGATTATTTCATACTCTAAGCTGGAGCCAAGAATACGCGCCTGCTCATTAGCGGATGCGATATCCGTAGAAGTAACCACCTTATTCCCGCGTTCAGCAAGAGGGATAATCGCATGGCTATGTTTGGTTGAGATATCCTTGCCTGAAAAATTAGTGTGGATAAATTTTATTTTTAATCCGGATTTAGCTTTTAGGCTCTTTAAGATTTTAGTCAGGCAAATAACCAGCTCGGTGGCATCCACAATCACCCCTTCCTTAACCCCGCGGGACGGAAAGCAATCAAAGTAAATATTGCTTATTTTATTTTTTCTGAGCACAGCCAGCGCCGCAGATATTTTATTCGAACCTATATCTATCGCGCAGATATAACTATTATTTAACATTGTTCAGCTTGATTAACGGTTCCTTAAACCGAAGGTCAATATACTTAATCTTGGCCCATTCCTTGCGCTCCTGAATGATCAGCCCGCCTAAAATCATCATCTTTTGCCTGATATTATTTACTCCGGTGCGTACTTCAAAACCCGGCCACTCTGCGCCGGCAGCAGGCAAAGTAGAATTGGCAATTTGCCCGGGTAAAAGCATAAAAAATCCAGCGCTCCCCGGGCTAGACACTTCAATCCTTTTTAGCGTAAACCCGGCAAAGGCTTTATTCGCCTTAAACTCATTAATAATACTTAAAGCCAAACCAAGCGCTGAATGCTTATAACTTGTTCCCGGTTTAGGAGCAAATATCTTGGTTTCTAAGCCATAAATTACAGGTAACTCTAACTCCCCAGCCGCCGGGTCAGGTAAAAAAAGTACCCCTCCCGCATCAATAGCAAAATTCTTATAAAATTTAACCAGGGCAACCGGTTTGCGTTTTAAAAAATCCACGACAATGCAATTAGGCAAAATCCTGACAAACCTGACCTTACGGCAATCAGGGCAGCTTAAATGCGCCCTCCAGGCCTCATTGCTTAAATTCAAGCTGAATATATTCTTGCCTTTTAAATATTCAAATTGATTATCGGAATTCCTGACGATAATCTGCTTAACGTAAAAAAAATCCGCGGTAGTTAATACTTTCCAAATATATCCTATAATAAAAGAGAAGGCAAGTGAAATTATCACCAAAAAGCTAATAAGTTTTACCGGTAAATTAAACTTTTGTTTTCGCATATGCTAATTCCAACAACTTAAGGCAAAGCTGATTAAAATCGATACCTGTAATTTTAGCAGCCTTGGGCAAAAGGCTGGTGGCGGTCATCCCGGGTATAGTATTCACTTCTAAAATATACGGACAACCTTCTTTAGCCAGAATAATATCTACCCGCGAACAACCATAACAACCCAAAAGCTTATGCGCCTGTAAAGCTATCCTCTGAACCTCTAAAGCCACTCCCGGATCCAGCGCGGCAGGGACAATATACTGCGTTAAGCCTGCTTGATATTTAGCCGTAAAATCAAAAAATTTATTATTAGGGATAATTTCAATTACCGGTAAAGCCACCTCATCCAAAATGCCTACGGTAAGCTCCCGTCCGGATACATACTCCTGAATAATGATATGCTCATCAAATTTAAAAGCCAGCTTGACTGCCGCCGGCAATTCTTGTATGCGCTCTACAAGTGATAACCCAATACTGGACCCATGATTGGCCGGTTTAACCACCAGAGGAAACCCAAGTTGATTTTCAAAAGTGGGGCTCTTTTGATAAGCTGATTTCTCCATAAATTGGGATTTCGGTACGTGTAATCCACCTTGCGAAAATATCCCCAGTGAACCAATCTTATCCATAGCCAGTTGGCTGGCTTTAACCCCTGAGGCAGTAAAAGGCAGATGCATCCCCTCCAAAATACCCTGGATTGTGCCGTCTTCACCAAAACGGCCATGCAAAGCGATAAACGCGCAATCTAAATTATGCTTTTTTAGTAAACTGACATTCTCCGCCGGGTTATCGGTAGTTATATCGATTGCCGCTACATCCACCCCCGCATCCTTAAGCGCGGAAAAAACAGCCTTACCGCTTTTTAAAGAAATTTCTCTTTCCGAGGAAAGCCCACCCATTAAAACGCCGACTCTGCCAAAATCCTTTATCTCCATATTTTTATCTCAGGCTCTAAGTTAATCTTGAATCTTTCCTTTACTTTCTTTTGCATTAGATCCATCAGCGATAAAACATCCCCGCTCTTGGCCTTCCCGGTATTTAAGATAAAATTCGCGTGCAGTTTAGAAATAACCGTTCCCCCTTTAGCTTTCCCCTTTAACCCGCAGCTATCGATCAATCTTCCGGCAGAGCCGCAAGTTGGATTCTTAAAAATACATCCGGCGTTGGGCAAGTGATCGCCTTGGGCTTGTTTACGCCGCAAAAGGTATTCCTTTATCTTGGCCACAATTACCTTCTTATTCCCGGCAAACAGTTTAAGTTTAGCCCAAATAATAATATAATTATTTAAATTAGATTCCCGATAAGCAAACTTTAATTGTTTACTTCCCAAAAGTTTTAATTTTCCACTATAATCTAAAACACCAACCTGGCTTACCAATTCTCCTATGGCTTTACCCCAGGCGCCGGCATTACCCATCAATGAACCGCCTAATGTCCCGGGTATGCCCGCCAAAAATTCCAAACCGCTTAGATTCTTTTCCCGGGAAAATGAAATCAATGCATTTAATTTTAAACCACCCCCGGCCACCAGGCAGCTGCCTTGACAACGGTATTTCCTGAAATCCTTATGGCTTAACCTGATCACCAGCCCGGCTAAACCTGTATCGCTAATTAAAATATTGCTGCCGGCGCCTAAGATAAAAACACGCAGGCCAGACTGCTTAGCCGAAACCAAAACTTGCTGCAATTCTTTAAGATTCTTCGGTTCAAAAAAATATTTTGCCCGGCCTCCGATCTTAAAATTTGTATAACCTGCCAAATTAATTTCGGTTTTTATTGCTTTATTTAAGTTCTTGGGCCAATGCATCGCTAACCCCCACAATATCTCCTGCTCCTAAGGTCATCACTAAATCACCGTCTCTAATCATGCCCAAAAGATGAGGCAGAATATCCTCTTTAGCCAGATATAAAACTTCTTTAGCCGGGTCAGATTCTTTTATTTTATCTAACAGCCCCAGGGCATTTATTCCCTCTATCGGCTGCTCGCTTGCCGCATAAATATCGGTAATAATCAAATAGTCCGCCTGGGCAAAAGATTTTGCAAAATCATCTAAAAGTAACTGCGTGCGGGTATAGCGATGCGGCTGAAACACCACGATTTTTCGTTTAACTTTTAAATTAACTATTGCTGCCAGAGTAGCTTTTATCTCCGAAGGATGATGCGCATAGTCATCAATAACCAGGTATTTATCACTTTGAAATTTAATCTCCAACCTGCGGCCAGCGCCTTTATACCCTGCCAGGCTGCTGCCTATTTGCTTTAAATCAATACCCAACTCTAAACCCAGGCCGATCACCGCCAGGGCATTTGAAATATTATGCCTTCCCCCCAAAGCCAAATGAAAACGCGAAATAAATTTATCTTTAAAGTAACAATCAAAATCTGAAACCAATTGATTAAAAACGATATTCTTGGCGTAAATATCCGCAGGACTGCTTAAGCCAAAGAATACGCGTTTGGCCTCATAGGCGCGCATTATATTTAAAAGATTAGGGTCATCGGAACAGGCGAAAACACAACCACCGGTTTGAGTGCGCTTAATAAAAAGCTTAAAAGTATCTAATGCATTATCAAAATTATGATAATAATCCAAATGCTCATGGTCAATATTAGTAATAATGGAATATTTCGGCTCATAACTTAAGAATGATCCGTCAGATTCATCGGCTTCGGCAACAAATAGTTCTCCGCTGCCTAAACAGGCATTGGCGTTAATATTATTCAGGATACCTCCGATAGCCACGGTAGGGCAAAGCCCTGCTTCCAGCAACATGCAGGAAATTAAAGAAGTAGTGGTAGTCTTGCCATGGCTGCCGGTAACGGTGATCACTGTTTTTTGCTGCATCAGTTCGGCTAAGGCTTGCGCCCTCTTAATTGAAGATATGCCTAAAATTTTAGCCTGGCGTAACTCACAATTGTCTTCTCCTATCGCCGAAGAATAAACCACCACATCCTGCACGGTTATATTTCGCGCATGATGCCCTAAAAAAATCTTGGCCCCCTCACTCGCCAGCTGCTGCGTCATACGATTTTCTTTTAAATCCGAACCGCTTACCCTGAATCCGCTTTTAAGCAACAGATGCGCGATCCCGCTCATCCCGATCCCGGCAATTCCGATAAAATGATAATATTTTTTCATTCTAATATATACCTTTTCCAGGATTCCTCAAAATCTTTCAGGCTGCCGAAAGAATAAGTTTTGGCTAAAGCGCCCTCCAAGTTCCGGCTGTCCCGCAGATTCCGGCAGAACATCACAAATGCTTCTTTACCGAATTCAGTAATCAAATAATTTACCAGGCTATAAGCTTCCGCATAAAACAACCTTACGCTTTCCCCTGATGAGCCCTTTAGCTCAAACCGGCTTAAAGCGTTAAGGTCAAGATAATTATCCTGCTTTATTTTATCCGCTAAATCCTCTCTCCTTAAATGGATATCTTTTTCCTGGTAAGTGGCCACGCCTTCCTGAAGCCAAAGAGGCACCGCCGGATTATTAAAACCCACCTTCTCCATGAAGATGATATGCGCTAATTCATGCGGAAAGATATTTTGTAAAAATCCCGGCGCGCCGACATAACTCTGGATCAGCTTATCCCCCACGCTTACCTGCCCTGCCGCCCAGTCAAAACTTTGCGTTGCTTGTTTATAATCCTGCTGGTTATCATACAAATATATCTTTGCCCGGTTATCCCAAGTCCAGAAATTAAAACGGTTAAAACCTAACTCCTCGGCAATGGAATCATAACCCTCCTCGGCCTTCTGCATTAATTCATTAAGAACACTTTCCGAAGCATTTTTATAAAAAATATTAAAATGCGTGCTTTTCACAACCTGCCAAGCCTGGTCATCCGCAAAAAGAACCGATGGTAAAAACAAAATCAGCAGAAACCATCCCGTCCGGCGCACGAATTTTAACATACTTACCCTGATAAAATTAATTAAGCGCCAAGACCTCAGCGGCCAATAACTGCGCAGCATTTAAAACCGGCAGCCGCGCATAAGCCTGACGCATAGATTCTAGTTTGCCGGGATTTTTGAAAAAATCAAGGAATTTAACGCTCAATTTTTCTGCCGTCAATTCCTCATCCTGAATCATCAAAGCCGCTTTCAGGTTTTCTAAAATCCGCCCATTAGCCGACTGGTGCGCGTAGGCAAAAGGATAAGGGATGAGTATCGCCGGAAGCCTGAATTTCTGTAATTCCGCAATCGTCGTTGCACCCGCCCGGCAGACAACCAGGTCGGCAACGCTATAAGCATATTGCATCTGGAGAAAAAAATCAAAAAGTTTATAGGTTAAACCCGAGGCAAGGTATTTTTCGTTAAGGACAGCCAAATCCTGCGTTCCGCAAATATGGATAACTTGCAGGTTATCTTTATGGTTACAGATAGATAATGCCTCAAAGACAGCCAGATTTAATCTATGCGCGCCCTGGCTGCCGCCGGTAATCAATAGATTAAATTTACCTTCCTGGAAGCCAAAGAAATCCAGGGCTTCTTTTTTATCCAAGCGCACCAAATCTTTACGCAGAGGATTACCGGTTAAGACGATTTTTGCTCCGGACACATTTAAGCAGCGTGAGGTTTGGCTAAAAGATACCGCCACCCTGTCTACCAGCTTGGACAATAATCTGTTTGCCCTGCCACAAACGACATTCTGCTCATGAATTATAGTTTTTATCCTAAATAACCAGGCCCAGAACATCAAGGGGACGCTATTTAAGCTGCCAAATCCTACTACTACCAGCGGCTTAAATTTTAGAATAATCCGCAAAGACTGCCAGGCACCCCGGAATAAAAAATAAACGCCGAGCAAGGTTTTCTTGTTTAAGCCAAAACTTAATTTCGCCGCATGAATATATTCAGTTTGCGTGAAATCAATAGGAATTCTATTTTTGCGCCCATCTTCCGGAAGGACCAAAAGCACCTCCTGACCGGAATTCTTTAATGCCTCTGCCAGGGCCAACGCCGGAAAAATATGGCCGCCGCTGGAGCCAGTAACAATCAAAACATTCATCTTAAGGATACTCCCCGCAACGGGCAATATTAACCAATATTCCCAGGCTGACCAGGTCAAATATCAACGAAGAACCGCCATAACTAATAAACGGCAGAGGTAAACCCTTGGTCGGAAAAACGCCGCAGGAAACCCCGATATTTATAATTGCCTTAAGCGAGATCATTAGAATTAACCCTAAAGCAAGAAAATATCCGAACCGATCCTGGGCATTTTTAATAATTTTAAGGCCTTGCTGAATAAAAACCATAAATAACGCAATGACACCCAGGGTGCCAAACAAACCCAGTTCTTCGCCGATAATGGAAAAAATAAAATCTGTATGCGCTGCCGGAAGATAAAAAAGTTTTTGCTGAGAATGCCCCAGGCCCCTTCCCAACAACCCTCCTGAACCTATGGCAATCTGCGATTGAATAATCTGAAAACCTATTCCTTTAGGATCAAGCCAGGGATTTAAAAAAGCTAAAATTCTAGCCCGGCGATAAGGCACGCTAAAAACTAAAAAATATAACGCCGGTAAACTACAAAGTATCAAACTTAAAATATACCTGCCTCTGGCCCCGGCTACAAAAAGCATGATTAAAACTACGCTGCTTAAAGCAATAATCGTGCCTAAATCCGGCTGTAAAAGTATAAGTATTGCCACTGCCCCTAACATACACATCGCTGGTACAAAGCCAACCGCCAGCATTTTAATCTTATCTTCTTTGCGCGCGATAAAATCAGCAATATAAACGATGAGCGCCAGATTTGCAAACTCCGAAGGCTGGAAACTGATAAATTTGAACCTAAACCAGCGCCTGGCTCCGGATACTTCTTTGCCCACTCCGGGAATAAGCACCAAGACTAATAAAAACAGGGCAATCCAAATCAACCAGTGGGCATATTTCCTGAATAAGCGATAATCAATAACCATCGCCAAAAAAGCAAGCACTACACCTACGGTTAAAAAAGATAAATGCCGCTTCAAAAAATAAAAGCTATCTCCATAACTCTCCCAAGCATAAATACTGGAAGAACTATAGATCATTACAATACCGATACAAACCAGCACAACCGAGACCGTAAGCAGATTAATCCGCGTTTTTCTAACCACGAGCTTTGGCCTCTCCCACTAGATCCAAAACTATTTCTCTAAAGGCCCTGCCCCGTTCTTCATAATCCGTGAACATATCATAACTTGAACACATCGGGGATAACAACACACAATCTCCCGGACTAGCCTGGGCATAGGCTTTTATTACCGCCTGCTTTAGGGTATCCACCTTCTCTATCGAAAAACCTCCTCCATTAAGATCAGCAGCAATTATATCTTTGGCCTCTCCGATCAGAAAGGCCTGTTTAATTTTGCCTTTCGCCGCATCCAGAATTACCCGGTAATCAATTCCTTTATGCCTGCCTCCCGCGATAAGAATTATCGGCGAAGAAATATTGCTTAACGCCCAGATAGCTGAATCCGCAGTAGTCGCCTTGGAGTCATTAATGAACTTTACCCCGCTTATTTCTGCCACCTCCTCCAGGCGATGCTGAATCCCCTTAAACTCCTGAAAAACTTTTTGCATCTGTTTTAATTCCACTCCCAAGATTCTACCCACCGCCATCACTGCGCTTTGATTAGGGTTTAATCCCTCTTCTTTAGTAAAAAAAACAACTTCGGACTTAGCGCCGGAGGCAGCAGCACTTAAAAGGGGGTCGGCGGCGTTTAAAACCAAAAAGTCATCCCGATCCTGATTCATAAAAATACGCTTTTTCGCATCTAAATATTCCTGCAGATTATTATAACGGTCCAGATGATTTGGGGTCAGGTTCAAAATAACCGCGATCTTAGGCTTGAAATCTTTAATTGTCTCAAGTTGGAATGAACTTACTTCTAAAACCACAAAATCACTCTCCCGCAACTTCTTTACTTCATCGCAAAATGGATTCCCGATATTACCGCAGACAAAAACTTTCTTCTGCGCCGCCTCCAGAACCTTACCGATTAAGGTAGTAACCGTAGTCTTTCCGTTTGAACCGGTGATGGCAATAATCTGTGCCGGGCACAAGATGCTTGCCACTTCAATTTCACTAATCAGTAATTTATTATATTCCTTAACCCAGTTCACGCATAAAGAATCCAGCGGTACACCGGGAGAGATCACCACTAAATCTGCCTGCTCAATCAAACTCCGGCTATGCTTGCCTAATTCCACCTTAATTTCACTCGAAACCAGCTTAGCGGAAGCTTGACGGCTTTGCGGATCATCCTTAATCTCGGTGACGCTGACAATGGCTCCTGATTGATGCAAAAGATTAGCGCAGGCAACTCCGGAACGCGCCAAACCGATAATGGTAACTTTTTTATTTTTAAAGTATGTGTGGTTAGGCATGCAGCGCTTACCTGATCTTTAAGGTAACCAGGGTGAACAGGGCAAGTAAGCCCGCAATAATCCAAAACCTGACAATTACTTTATTCTCAGGCCAATCCAAAAACTGGAAATGATGGTGCAAAGGAGCAATCTTAAAAATACGTTTTTTGGTCAGTTTATAAGTTCCCACCTGCAGTATAACTGAAAGTGCCTCTAAAACAAATATCCCGCCCACAATTATCAGCAGCATCTCTTTCTTAATTAATAATGCTACTGTTCCGATCGCCCCGCCCAAAGCCAGTGAACCAACATCTCCCATAAAAATTGTGGCCGGATAACAGTTAAACCAGAGAAACCCCAGGCCGGCCCCAATGATACTTGCGCAAAAAATAGTTAACTCCCCGCTGCCTTTAATATAAGGGACAAGCAGATAATTACTCAGATTAATGTTGCCGGAGACATAGCAAAGTATACTAAAAGCAACCGCCACCATCACCACAATACCGATGGCTAACCCGTCTAAACCATCTGTAAGATTTACGGCGTTGGATGTACCCGCGATCACCAAGATTACAAACAAAATATACAGGCCATCTAAATCAAAGTTAACCCCTTTTAAAAAAGGAATTTCAAGATTAACATCCTGCCGGCTATAGATGAGAACCGTCCCCAAAATCAGGCCCAGAATAATTTGACTGGCAAGTTTTACCTTAGGGGATAATCCGCCGGCCTTCTTTTTTATCTGCTTTAGATAATCATCGACAAAACCGGTTAAACCCAGCCAAACCGTACTGAATAAAACAATCCAAATACATTGATGCGCGATATCCGCCCAGAGCAGCGTTGAAATTATCACCGTGCCCAGAATGAGAATTCCACCCATCGTCGGCGTACTCTGCTTAGAGTGGTGCAAATCATCCAGTTTTTGGCTATCGGCTTTGTTTATTTTCTCTCCGATTTTAAGGGCTTTTAGCTTATTGATTAACAGGGGGCCAAAAATCAAGCTCAGCAGGAAGGCAGTTAAAGCCGCCATGGCCGCGCGGAAGGTAATGTAGCGAAACACATTAAAAGCAAAAATGAAATCCCTAAGCGGATAAAACAGATGATAAAGCATTAGCCTCCTAAAACTTTTTCCATTTTCATCAACCGGGAACCTTTGACCAAAATCAAATCCTCAGCCTGCACAGATATCTTCTTAAATAATATATCCCTGGCCTGGAGAGCATTGTCGCAGCAAAATATATGCTTGGCGTCCAAGCCATTTTCCCTGGCGGCGCAAGCAGTAATCCGGGCTAAACTACCCACCGCAATCAACAAATCACAAGTATTAGTTATACTCCAAGCGATTTGCCTATGCAATAACTCTTTTTGTTTACCCAATTCCAGCATATCCGCCATAATCAAAATCTTTCTACCTTTACAGCCAACAGCGCCTAAAGCTGCCAGGGCCGCGTTTAAAGAAAAGGGATTGGAATTATAGGTATCATCAATAAACCTTAAGCCCCTAAATTCAACTAAATTAAGCCTGCCTTTAGGAAATTTAAATGCGGCTAATCTTGCCCGGATCTTTTGGTAACTCAATCCGAATATGCGGCCAACGGCAATAGCGCACAAAGCATTATAAATATTATAATCTCCTAAAGTCGATAATTCAAAATTAAATTTAGAGTTAACCTTAAATCCTACCTTTCCGTTCTTTAACTTAATGCCTGAGGCGCAAAAATCACTTTTTTCATTAATACCATAACTGAATATCTGCCGGCCCTTAATCTTACGCTGGATTAAACTCTTAAGTGACCTATCGTCAGCATTAAGCAGGGCAATCGCGGGTTTGGCTAAATTATCCAGTAAAGCAGTTTTTTCTTTGGCTACCCCTTTTAAATCTCCTAAAAACTCAAGGTGGCTAGGGCCGATATTAGTAATTATGCCAATATTGGGGCTGGCAATTTTAGCTAGATAATCCACCTCTCCAAAATGATTAGTACCTATCTCCACCACGGCAAAATTATCTCTTTTGGTAAGTGGAATTAATGTTTGCGAAAGGCCAATCTGATTATTTTTGGTTCCCTCATTTTTAAGCACCGAGGCCTGGGCCGATAATACCCAAGCGATCATTTCCTTAGTGGTGGTCTTGCCGTTGGATCCAGTGACCGCAATTACCGGCAGATTAATTTTTTGCCTCTGGAAACGGGCAATATCTCCTAAAGCTAAAGTCGTATCTTTAACTTTAATCACCGCCACCGCCGCCGGAATCGAAACCTGCGGATCCTTTTCTACAATCAAACAACTGGCTTTTGATTTTATGGCTGAAACAACAAAATCATGGCCGTCAAAATTCTCTCCCCGTAAAGCCAGAAATGCCTCTTTTGCTTTTAATCCCCTGGAATCAGTAGAGATGCCGGCGAGGCTGCCTTGGAGGCTGCCTTGGATGAGTATACCTTTAGTGGCTTTAATTATTTCATTAACCTTAAACACTTGCGCACTACCTTTCGGTCGCTAAATTGTATTGCTTTATTTTTTAATATCTGACAATTTTCATGGCCTTTACCGGCAATAAGCAAACAATCCCCTTTATGAATTAAGGATAACCCTTTGCGTATAGCCGCCCCCCGCTCCGGGGCTAAACAAAAATTACTTTTATGTATGCCTCGCTGAATATCCTTAATAATTTGGCCGGGATTCTCAGAGCGGGGATTATCACTGGTAATCACCGCATAATCCGCCAACTCCGTAACCACTTTGCCCATCAGCGGCCGCTTAAGCTTATCCCGCTCTCCGCCACAACCAAAGATGACAATAATTCTTCCTTTAACCAGCGGCCTTAAGGCGCTGATCGCATTCAAGAGCGCATCCGGAGTATGCGCATAATCGACAAAAACGCTAAATCCTTTTGTACAATTAATTCTCTCCATTCTTCCGGGAACATTTTTAAATTTTTCAAGCGTTAACTTAATATCTTGAATACGTAATTTTTCACTCAATCCCCAGGCAACCGCGGCCAGGATATTATAAATATTATAACGGCCTACCAGATGCGTCTTCATCCTCAGGTTGATATGCGGAGCAACCAAAGAAAATTCCGATGACTGCATGCCAAAATTAATATCCTTAGCCATTACGTCAGATTTATTCTTTATGCCATAAGTCCATATTCTGGCTTTGGTCAACCGCTTCAGCCGGTTGGCGTACTTATCATCGTTATTAATAATCGCGCTGCTAGTTGGCGCTAACGCGCAAAAAAGTTTAGCTTTGGCTAAAAAATAATTCTCTAGATTTTTGTGATAATCCAGATGGTCCTGAGTAAGGTTGGTAAAAACGGCGTGGCTAAAATTAACTCCTGCCACCCTCTCTTGATCTAAGGCGTGGGAAGAGACTTCCATCGCGCAATACTTGACTCCTTGCGCGTGCATCTTCATAAGTAAACTTTGCAGCTGTCCGGATCCGGGAGTGGTATTTTTAGCGCTAATCGTTTTGCCTTTGAAACGGTAATTAATCGTACCGATTACCCCGCAGTCATAACCGGATTTTTTAACTATCGCCTCGATCAAATAGGAAATAGTAGTCTTACCGTTAGTGCCGGTAATCCCTACAACTTTAATCTTATTGGAAGGAGCGCCATAAAAATTATGCGTTGCCTGCGCAAAAAACTTGCGGCAATCATTAACAACCAAGAATATAACTTTCGCCGGGGCTTTTATTGGCGGTGCCTCTTTTTCTATAACTACGATAGAGGCACCCCTGGTAATTGCCTCTTGGATAAAATGATTGCCGTCCTGGCGATTACCCTTAATCGCCACAAAAAGGAAGCCTTTCTTTACCTCTTTGGAGTTAGAAGTTACACCCTTAATCTCTAGGTCTACGATTTTCATTGCGCCATTACTTCCAGTGGTATCTGGTTCCCTTTTAAATAACGGATAACATCACCGGCGACTTTTTGAAATACCGGAGCAGCGACTACACCGCCAAAATAATACGGACGCGGCTCATCCACGGTTACCACAATCGTTAATAAAGGGTCATCGGCGGGAGAGAAACCGATAAAAGAAGCAACATACTTGCTGTGCGAATAACTTCCGTCGGGCTCAAGTTTCTGGGCAGTACCGGTTTTGCCTGCAGCACTAAAGCCCAGCACCTTACCTAATTTACCCGTTCCTTCCTCGATTACTCCGGTAAGAATTTTTTTAATCCGCATCGCCGTATCCACGGAAAGAACCTTACGCAGCAATACCGGCTTATTCCGTTTTATTATGCGGCCCTGATTATCACGCACTGAATCAATAATATAGGGCTTCATTAATTGCCCGCCATTAGCAATTATGGAAATTGCACTGGCCAATTGCAAAGCAGTCACTCCTACTTCATGGCCCATAGGCACCGCAGTGATAGATGTCTTTGACCAAAGCCGGGGCGGGCTAATCATCCCGGATATTTCTCCGGAAAGGTCGATTCCCAATTTAGATCCGAAACCAAATGCCTTAATGTACCGGTAAAGTGTATCCGGGCCTAAAAGTAAAGCCACCTTCACTGTGCCAATATTACTAGACTCCTCAATTATCTGCCTAAAAGTGAGGTTGCCGTGCGCAACGTGGTCACGCAAAGTACGGCCACCTACCTGGTAAGCGCCATTTTCACAGAAAAACACATCCTCCTCCGTAACTTTTTTTTCTTCCAGCGCGGCAGAGGCGGTAACTATCTTAAATACTGAACCCGGCTCAAATAAATCGCAAATCGCCCGGTTACGGATCGAATCCTTGCTCACGACAGAGTGGTCATTGAGATCATAAGTAGGCCGGTTAGCCATAGCTAAAATCCTGCCGGTATGCGGATCCATCACCACAATACTGGCACCCTTGGCATGAAAATCATTGAAAGCCTTATCTAGTTCCCTTTCCGCAATATATTGAATAACCTCATCAATAGTCAAAACCAGATCCATGCCATCTTGCGGGAGAACCATTTTCTCCCAAATATCCAGTTTTTTCAACCGCGCATCGCGTAAAAAAATCGCCCAACCGGGAACTCCTTTTAAGTAATTGTTAAAACCCCTTTCTACCCCCTCTAAGCCTATATTATCCATACCGCTAAAACCAATAATATGGCTGGCCAAATAACTATTAGGATAAATGCGTTTGGTTTCCTTTAAGAATCCCAATCCTTTAATGTTCAACTTCTTAATTTCTGCAGACTTCTCCGGAGTAAGTTTACGCGCCAACCAGATAAATGACTTTTTACGGCTCAGCCTTTCTTGCAGGTAGCTGCGCTCTGCGCCCAGTATGGGCAGCAGTTGATTTAGGACACTCTCTTTATTTTTAATAACATTAGGCACAGCATAAAGGGAATCCATGGACATATTAAATGCCTGGGCCTTAAGATTGCAGTCATAGATTGTTCCCCGCCGCGGTTCCAGCTCCACCAGCTGATTATGTTGTTTTTTGGCTATAGCAGTTAGATACTCCGAACGGAAAAACTGAATAAAAAAAAAGCGGCCTACGCAAAGCAAAAGAAATATAAAAAAAAACAAAAATACCGCCTCACATCTCCGGCGATAATTACTGATATACATAGAAATCTAGGGGACGGTTCTGTTTTTCCGTCATCTGGCTAGGTTGAAAAATAGAACCATCCCCTCTGCTTTTTATTAGGGGTTAATTGTCTTTGCCTGAGCTTCCCGTTTCAAACTAAAAATCCGCGTTAACAAACCTTCCCGGCTTTGACTCTGATCCGCAAGGTTTAAGCCCCCTGACGAAGAAATAAATTTAACAAAACGGTAATCATCCGGCATGCCAAAATCATTAGTACCGCTAATGCGCGCACCAATATTTACCAGAGAAGAACTCTTATTAATATTATATCTTAATGCGGTATTCTTATCCAGCAGTTCTGTAAAAATAGCCTGCTTCTTCTGGCCCAGATAAGCCAAGCGGAAAATTTCGCTCTGCTGGTAGACATAAAGTACAGAAAAAGAAGTGATGAATACTACCATAGAAAAAAACTTGGTCAACCTCATGTATTTATATCCTTTCAGCAACCCTGAACTTAGAGCTGCGGCTAGAAGGGTTTGCTTCTATTTCGCCAGATCCGGGAGTCAAGGGTTTAGCCGTAATAATATCGATTAATCCGTCGGCCTTAAGCGCACGGAATGTATGTTTAATTGCGCGATCTTCCAAAGAATGAAATGAAATAACACATATTCTAGCTTGCTTTCTTAAAATATCAACAGCTTTCTTAATCGCACTTTCTAAAATTTCTAATTCTCGATTTACGGCGATGCGTACGGCTTGAAAAGTACGCGTAGCCGGATGAATACGGTAATAACTCCTGCGGTAACGGTGCGGGATAGCCCGCATCACTAAATTAGCCAGCTGCTTGGTAGTGGAGATAGGTTCATTCCTGCGTTCCTGTACCAATAGATGCGCAATACGATTATGCCAACGCTCCTGCCCAAAATTCCAAAGCATCTGAGAGATCTCGTTCTCATTAAGGTTATTTACTAAATCATACGCACAGATATAGCTGCTTTTATCCAAACGCATATCGAGTGGCCCCTCCTCCTGAAAACTAAAGCCTCTCTGCGCATCCTGCAGCTGATAACTAGAGATACCTAAATCAAAAACAATACCATCAATATTTTCGATGCCAAGATTATTTAGCACTTGATCAAGATCCACAAAATTAGCATGCACAAATTCAGTATTATCTTTAAACTCGCTGAGCCTTTGGCGGCAGACGCTTAAAGAATTTTCGTCGCGGTCTATCCCAATCAATCTGCCTTTCGGAGTAATCCTTTTTAATATCTCCAGCGCATGCCCGCCGGTTCCTAAAGTTGCATCGACAATTGTTTGCCCGGCCTGTAGCTTTAGAAAATCCAGTACTTCCTGTAACATCACCGGTACATGCAACACATCTTCTAACATTTATACATCCATTAATTTTTCTGCAATTTCTTCAAAAGACTGCCGGCTGTTACCGTAAAAATCTTGCCATAAATTCTTTGCCCAAATCTCAATGCGGTTAGAAACACCGACAATCATCACATCTTTTTTAATATCGGCAAAATCTTTTAGATATTGCGGCAGGAGAATCCTACCCTGTTTATCAAAACTAACTTCCACCGCGCCGCTAAAAAGCAGCCGGTTAAAAGTACGCGACTGCTGTTTAGTAAATGACAAGTTTTTAAATTTATTTTCCTGAAGGCTCCACTCCTCTTCAGAAAACATAAAAAGGCATTTATCCAGGCCCCGCGTTAGGAAAAACTTTTCTACAAATTGATTTTTAGCAACTTCTCGAAATTTAGCGGGCAATATTAAACGCCCCTTACGATCTATAGAATGCTCAAACTCACCGTAGAACATTTTTTTCTTCCTTCCACTTTACTCCACTTTTATCCACTTATGCACAAAGTATAGACAAAATCCCCCCTTTTGTCAAGACAAAAATTTCCTAATGTCATCTCCAAATTAAAAGTGCACTGTTTTTAAAGGGAGTTACAATTTAAAAGTGCACTGTTTTTTGTGCCATACTTGTAAGAAAAAGGAGGTTTACAAGTATGGCACAATTACACAAAAGATTTACCGATCAACAG
>JAUYBI010000055.1 GCA_030693145.1 Candidatus Omnitrophota bacterium | reverse complement strand
CCGATGGCTATGCTTCCTTTTTGCGGTTATAATATGGCGGAATACTTTAGGCATTGGTTAAATATGGGCAAGCTGATGGCTAAGCCGCCGAAAATATTCCACGTCAATTGGTTCAGGATGGATGAACAGGGTAAATTCCTTGGGCCGGGGTTCTGTGAAAATTTAAGGATCCTGGAATGGATATTAGACCGTTGCAATAATAAAGTTGATGCCTTGCGCGCCCCGATTGGTTATTTGCCGTATGCGATTAATATTGATATGACCGGGCTTAATCTTGCTCATGGTGTCCTGGAAAGCCTGCTTAAGGTTGATCAAGAGGAATGGCGGGAGGAATTAAAAAGCATTAGCAAATTTTTCGGTGATTTTAAGAAGGACCTGCCTAAAGAACTCTGGCAGGAGCATGACGCTTTGCTGGAACGGTTAAAGAAAAATGAATAAACTTGTTTTATTAAAAACCGAATTTAAGGATTTAGCGCTTTTCCGCAGAGGTAAAGTCAGGGATGTCTATGATCTCGGGGAGAACCTGCTTATTGTTTCTACCGATCGTATATCCTGTTTTGATGTAGTCTTGCCTTCGGGTATACCGGATAAAGGCAAGGTCTTGACCGGCTTATCCGTATTCTGGTTTGATTTTATTAAAGATATTACCCGGCATCATTTGATTACTGCTGATGTCGATAAATATCCGCCGGAACTTAAGAAATATAAGGCGGATTTGGCAGGCCGCTCCATGCTGGTTTTAAAAACCAAGCCTTTACCGGTTGAATGTGTAGTCAGAGGCTATCTTTCCGGCTCAGGCTGGAAGGAATACCGGCAAAAGCAGTCAGTTTGCGGCATTAGTTTGCCCGGAGGCTTAAGGGAATCCGAGAAGCTGCCGGAGATTATATTTACCCCATCGACTAAGGCAGAGCTGGGCCATGACCAGAATATCAATCAAAAATATGTCGAGGATTTAGTTGGAGTTGAGTTGGCTTCTCGTTTGAAAAAAATAAGCATCGCTATCTATAAGCTGGCTAGCGATTACGCTTTAGGCAAAGGGATTATCATCGCCGACACCAAGTTTGAGTTTGGCATATATCAAGGCCAATTGATTATCATTGATGAGGTGCTTACTCCGGATTCATCGCGCTTTTGGCCTTTAGGCCAGTATCAACCGGGTAAAACTTGCCCGAGTTTTGATAAACAATTTGTACGCGATTATTTGGAGGCTTTGGATTGGAATAAAACTCCGCCGGCGCCGGCATTGCCGGAAGAAGTAATTAATATCACCACGGAAAAATATTTGGAAGCTTACCGTAAATTAACTTCAAGAACTAATTTAATCTAGATGGCTAAAGTTAAAAATACTTTATTCCTTTTGTTGAGAATCAGCGTGAGTATTCTGCTTTTGGTTCTTTTGTTTAAAATCAACAAAATTGACCTAGAGGTATTAATCAATGATATCGGGCGCGCGGATAAGCGGCTATTAGCGGCGGGTTTTTTGTTTTACTTTTTTGGCTATTTCCTGGGTTTTTTACGCTGGCGGATGCTGCTTAAGGCTGTGGGAATCAATATCCCTTTCAAAAGATTAATCACTTCTTTTTCCGGAGGTATTTTTTTTAGTATCTTTTTGCCTTCAACTATCGGAGGAGACCTGGTTAGGGCAGCGGATCTTGCGGAGCATACGCAGAAGGCCAAGGAGGTTATTGCTACGGTTTTTTTGGATAGATTGAGCGGTTATATGGGGTTAGTCTTCGTAATCCTGCCCGCACTTTTATTAGGCAGGGATCTAGTCTTGGATAAAGTTGTTTTTACTTCCGTGTCGTTGATTATAATATTGTTGGCCGTCGTGCTGTTGGTTTTGTTCAATAATCCTATCTATTCCGGAATTACGCGGTTCCTTAGCTCTCCCGGTGCCGGGAAAATAAAGGAAACAATTAAAAATATGCATCAGGAGATCCATGTTTTTCGCAGCCATAAGCGGATGATTATTTTGAATTTGCTCACCTCTTTTATTATCCAGCTGATTGGCCCGGTCAGTGTTTATTTTATCGGCCTTTCCCTGGGAATAAAAGTAAATTTCCTTTATTTTCTTATCTTTTTGCCGATAATCGGAGCGGTTACATTACTGCCGATTGCTATCGGAGGTTTAGGTTTAAGGGAGGGGCTGTTCGTAGTTTATTTTGCTAAGGCCGGGGTAATAAAACAGCTGGCTTTAACCATGTCCCTTTTATCATTTTCATTTATTGTTTTCTACGGTGCTATCGGAGGGCTGATCTATGTCCTTACAGTACATCATCGACGCCTACAACCTGATAAACCACCCTGCGTTTAAGCCTGTTTCTAAGCCGGCCTTAAATATCCAGCAAGCTCTGGCGGATTTTATCAGATTAAACAGATTAACCGGAAGTAAAAATAATAACTTGATTCTTGTTTTTGACGGATATCCTCCGCGGACAGAGGATATCCCCCGGGAAAACGGTTTGCTTTGTATGTTTTCGCGCGCAAAAGAGGCGGATGAATTAATAAAAGAAATTATCCAGGATTCAGCCTCTCCTAAGAATATCATTGTAGTTTCAGATGATCGGGAAGTGCAATTAACCAGCAGGTTTCTTCATGCGCGGATCTGTAATGTCGCGGAGTTTATCTGCGCCAAGAAAAATAATAAATTGGCAGCCGAGGCCAAGCTGGCCGCGGTGGATTTTAAGCTGAGTTATGTCAAGATGCAAAAGATAAATGCCGAACTGAAGAAAAAATGGTTAGATGAATAAAAGCTTACCCTTTAAGCGGCAGGTATTTGTTCCTGTTCCGGGATATATTTTTTAATTATTTTACGCATTTCGTCTAAATCTATAGGCTTAATCAGGTATTCGCTTGCGCCTAGTGCCCGCGCTTCATCTTGATCTGAGTTATCGTCTCTTCCGCTGATCATCATCGCTTTTATGCCGATGTCTATTTCTTTCATTTGCTTCAAGAGGTCAAGCCCGTTTATATCCGGCATTTTAATATCCAGGAAAACCCATTCCGGCTTATGGCGGCTAAATAACTCCAGTGCCTCCTGGCCGCAAGTTGCCTTTTCTACGTTTAAACCCAGGCGCCTAAGAAAAATACTAAAGAAATTAACCACTTCCACTTCGTCATCCACTACGAGAACATTCATATTAGCCTCCTTGTCTAGAAGACAACACCCGTGCTCCCCACCAGGGGACACCGGCGCAATTCAAATAAGCGCCGGGTGACTTCTTAACGCGGGGTGTCTTATTTAGTGTTATTTTTTCGGTAATTCTATAGTAAAAGAAGTTCCCTCCATATAGGTTGAACTAAACCGGATCTTGCCCTTATGATTTTCTTCTATAATCCTCTTGACTACATATACTCCGATGCCTGAGCCGGATTTATAGGAAGATTTGGTGGTAAAGAAAGGGGCAAATATCTTAAGTTTATCTTCTTCTTTTATACCCATGCCGTTATCCGATATTTTTATTATTTGCCGGTCTGGCGTATGCGCCAGGCTTAATTCTATTGCGGGAGAAAAGGACTCTAAGTCTTTTGCGTTAAGCTGTATCTTTTTTTCTTTGATGGCCTCGCAGGCATTGTCCAGTAGATTATAGATAACCTCGGTTAATTGCGATTTGACTCCATAGATTGTGTCTTGGCTATCGATTTTTACATTAAGCGGGAGGGAGGCGGCCTCATGCTTGAGCATTAAAAGAACAGAGGAGAGTTCTACGGTTTCTTTAAAGGAAAAAACGGTGAAGAAATTTTCTTTTTTTTCTACTTTGGCAAAATCCAGGATCCCTTTGATAATACCGTCAGTTCTCTTTACGTTATCCATGATGGAAGTACCCAGCTCATGTAGGTACTTAAATGTTGTATCTAATTCCGGGTTGCTCTTAATCAGTGGATCGTGTTTTTCCAGAAAGCTTTTTATCTCGAGTTTTAATTCTCCGCCGGCTAAGGAAAACAGGTTAAGCCTGTTCTTGATCTGGTGAGCAAGGCCATCAGCCATGCCGCCAATGGAAGCAAGCTTTTCAGCGGCGAACATCCTTTGCTGAGCATCTTTTGATTCTTCAAAAAATATGCAGTTTTCAATGGCCAACGCCGCCTGGTGCGAAAGGATTTTAAAGACATTGATGTCTTCAATAGAATAAGGCTGGCCATTTGTTTTTTCCCCTAAAAACACAAAACCGAGAAGTTCATCTCCGATTAACGCGGGAATGACTACTTTGGATTTAAAAAGTATATTGGAAGAACTCTTTATTTGCTCAGGCGCTTCTTCAAAAAAAAAGTATTCACGATTTTTCTTAAGATAGCCGATAAAAGGGTCTTTCTCGCTAAAGCTTTCAACATATTTTCCGAGATTAGATTCTCCGCGGATTGCTTCTAAATGGTAGGAGTTGTTTTTCTTGTCCCTAATAAAAATCGCGGAGAAATTAATCCGGATTGTGTTTTTTAAGATGTAAACAATAAGCCTGGATAGTTTTTTTAGGTCGTGTTCAGTAACCATGCCAATCGCTGTCCGTAAAAGTATTTTTTGATAACGATGCTGTTGAGCTAAAATAACTGATTCCGCTTTTACCTGTAGAAAACGGTAAATCAGCGGCCCCGCGGAAGCAACAACGACAGCTAAAGAAGTAGCAAGTAACCCTGACCCTGTGCGCTGGAGGACAACAAACGGTATGCCTAAAACAATAGTATAGACTACAAGAAATATGCCGGCACGCGTAAAAGCAATCCGGATATCCATTAACCTATATTTCAGAACTGCGTAGGTAGTTATTAATACATATGCACAAATAGCATAACTTCCAATTGGATAGGGAAATATTATTATGTCGTAAACGGGAAGAAAACAAGAAACCCCGAAGATATACCCCAATAAAGAACCACTAAAAAGATATTTCAGTTGATTTTTCTTATTTTCTGTAGAGACAAAACAGCCTTTTAATAGCAGATAAAGGCTAAAGAGAGTATAGATGATAAAACTCAAGATCAAAATTGGATAGAGAATGCCGCCATCCATGAAATATTGATATCCAAGCTTTGGCCTCACTCTTAAAACGATTAGATTGGTAGAAAAATTTAACATAATCAAAACAAAACTCACTAAATATCCAACAAAGAGCTTATTTTTATATTTTTTATAGCTGTCCAGAATGACCAAACAGAAATGAAAAAATAGAATTGGGATAAGTAGTACGCCGAGATGCATTATTTTAGCTGAAAGAAGGGATAGCGATTTAGAACTGGTAAATGCATGGAAGGCAGTAAAAAAACTCCACACTGAAATACTTAAAGAGTAAAAACAAAATATTCTATTGATCTCGGATTTCCTATTAAAGAGAAATACAAAAACCCCTAGAGATAATGTTGCAAGAGATGTAAAAAAGTTAGATACTACCCACTGTGACATTTTTTAATTAATCGTGTTTTGCCAGTTACTTTTGGAGTAAAATTGCTTTTGATTCTTCCGCTACGCCATAAGGAATTTCATCAAAAGAAATTTTCGTTTTCAGCATCACTAACTGCCCTGTTTTTTTAATTACGCGTGTTTCAACCCAGAAAATTGCCCCGTTAGCCGGTGGTTTCCACATCTCTTTTTCTATTGGCTTGATTCCTTTTGCTTCAATTACCTCAGGCGCTGTAGAAGGAAATAAAACTGCAAGGTGTATTGAAACCGCTGAGGCCATCAGCCATCCACACATTGCGAGAAAAATAGTCTCATTATAGTGACCGCTTGTATCCCCGGAAGTTACGATGCCCATTCCCAAACTAAAAGTTTGATCTATTTGATTTTTATCGGCATTAAAAATCATAATTTTATCTATCTTTAAAAATGGCGGGGTAAAGTCGACGATCTTCATAATTTCTTGTTGATTAAGCCTCTTAGAGATTTGTTGGTTTACGTAACTCTTTTTTATATGCTCAGGTGATGTTACACCAAAAAATCTTTCAATCTCATCTGTATTCGTCTTTTTAAAAAAATCTTCATTTTTTGCTGGTAATTCTTTTGCTTTCCAGATAGACTCCTTTGAAATCAAGATTAATTTTAATCTATCAATTTCGCATACGATAGCTTTAGAAAAAAATATCTTTGTATTTACAATCACTAATTGCAATTTCTTCTTAATAATATGAATTTCAATAAAAAAATAATTTTCGGCAGGACTAGGAAGTTCCAATAGCACGCCAACCTGAGACAATCTTATCTGATCCACTTCTACAACTTGAGGAGCAGTAGATGGGAATAATAAGGCCAAATAAATTGAAGCTGCTGAAGACATTAATTGTCCGCATTGTGCCAAATGGATTGCATTGTTATAATGACCCTGAGTATCCTTGGTAGTTAATACTCCTGCGGCGAAACCTACGTTTTGAAGGATATTATTTTTATCATGGCCCAAGATTATCATCTTTCCAATCTTCAAAAATGGAGGAACGAAATCAATAACTCTCATAATTTGTTTTTGATCAAATTTCTCCAATACATAGTTATCTTTACAAGCTTCCCTTAAGTGATCAGGGAGAGCAAATCCAAAAAAATTTTCGACAAGATAAAGACTCACTTTATTTAAAAAATCTCTTACCAAATCTCTATCCTTAGTTTCTGAAAAACGCAGTCCATAGCGAATTACTCCATCTTTAACCAAAATATCGGTATCTTTCCAAAGTGTTATTGCCTCTGTTTGAAACGTAGGATAATGAATAGTTGAATCTATAAACAATCTCAAATTAGAAGAAACTTTTAACCTTTCTTTTAAAATTACTCCCAACCCTCCCTCGCTTATATCAGTGGTATACCCAGTTAAATTTAACGGAAGATTAAGAGAATCGGTTTTTGTCTCTAGTCGGATTGGAAGAGAAACCTCGACACGATGATGAATTCTTCTGCAAATAGACTTCAACTCCAAATTTTTCTCAATTATATTAATTCTATTTTCCATCTTATTCCTTCTTGTTTACGTTAACTAAAAAACGTAGCAGTAATTCGCTACGCTCTTTTAAATATTCTAACCGATCTTTAGAATTAAAATATTCCACAATTTGCCTAAGCATAGTTCCAGTTTATGGATTGGCCGTTAAAGTTTTAAAGTCATAGTTATCATATAAACATTAATAAACGAACTGTATTTTCCGTTAATATTTACACCGCTTGATGAACCCACGGCATTATTAATTTTTCTGGGATTATAGAATATGGCCGCGTAAGCGAAATCAAGGCCCAGATTTTTATTAATTTGATACCCGGTTCCTAAGGTCAGAGAATTTGAGGTAGAATCTGGTAAGGCAGTATCAAAAGTTCCCTGAGGTATCGGTGTTTTATGGAAAAAATAGCCCAGCCTTAGTTTCCAACTGTCATTAACTTTATATTCTGTTCCGAAAGCGTAAGACAAAACACCCCGCCAGTCTCTTTGAATAGGGTTGCCGGCATTTAAAACACCCAGCCGCGCGGCGTTTGTTTCTGACGGATAATCGATCTGTTCTTTGCCTACTGAAGACCAATCCATCCACTCCATATCTGCCTCAAACCGCCATTTGTCACTTGGCTTAAAACAATAACCCAGTAATATGCTCTGCGGCAATCTTGACTTTGTGGACATATCCGTTTCGTAAGCAGTCCCCCCGAAGGTGCCTTGATATTTAAGGCCGGCGCCATTCAAATCATTAAGATAAACCTTACCTTTATAGGTTAAATCCACAGCGCTGCGATACATAACTCCGAAAGAATGGTTTTGATTAAGCTTATAGAGTGTAGATATCCGATAACCCCAGGCATTATTATCTCTTCCTTTTAATTGGAAATCTCCGTCTGCTCCGCCAGGCTGATAAAGCTTCTTCTTCTTATTGGCTAAGGATTTTGTATAATCCAGGCCTACGCCTACAGAAAGATTATCATTTAGCGCATATGCCGCAGTAAACATAACGTCTTGCGTAAGTACGTCACTTTTCGTAGCCACGTATTTTGAAAAACTATCTTCTGCCCAATAGGTTCCTAAGCCCCAATAAGAAGTTGCGCCTAAACCAAAGGAAAATTTTTCCAGGCCAAAATCACTTACAACAAAACCAGTAGGAATTGTAAATATCTGCCTGCGCCTGTCTGTTTGCTTTCCGGCAGTATCTTTATAAGTAGAAAATGGCTGAACTACAGAAGCACCGATGGAGATATATGTTTTTCCTTTTAATTGAGTAAGTCCGGCAGGGTTATAATAAATAGCAGAGGGGTTATCTGCTTGCGCCACAAAAGCCGAGCCTTTTCCCAGGACTTCAGCGTCAGGAACTTCAAGGCGATACGCGCCTGAACCGGCAGCGTAAGCATTATTTAAAGAAAAGAATAATGTTAATCCCAGTGAAAAAATAACGATTATTTTTTTCATTTTACTGCTTATCCTTTTAGCTTTGAACATGGAACACCATGCTATTATTAAATTTACGATATTTATTTTTAGCAAAACTTACGAAATCATTATAATTGATTTTTTAGGCTTGTCCATAGTTTTTATATAACTTTAAGGAAATAGGAGAGTTATGAAAATTAAGAATTGACTTTTACATACTAAAGCGGTATTATTTAAAGAAAGTAAGGTGAAACGTAATTTAAAAGAGATAGCCAAAGATAGCGACAATGTTAACAATGTTAACCAGGAGTGCCTGATGAGAAAGAACAAGATTATGATTATTGATGACGAATTTGGCGCTGTTAATTTATTAAAACACCGTTTGGAAAGCGAAGGTTATGAGGTGCTTGCGTTGTCGGAGGCCAAAGGAGTTATCTCTGAACTTCATAGATTTGCCCCGGATATAATCATATTAGATTTGCTGATGCCTGAATATGGAGGGCTGGATGTCTGTGAAATGTTGAATAAAGACCCTATCGGTTTAAACACGCCGGTGATTGTGGTCAGCGGTTTGAATAACGATGTTGATAAAAAGAAGGCTTATGGCCTGGGAGTAGGGGAATATTTTGTAAAACCCGTGGATATAGATGTTTTGTTAGCGGCAATTAAGAAGCATATAAAAAATAAGTGTAATGCAAGCGGAAATTAAGGATATACAAACAATATGTTCCCCCTCGCGGGAGCTCGGGGTCATTTTTCCCCAGGCGCCGGAGGCTGGGAAAAAATGAGGAGGAGAATATGAGCAGTTGGCAAGTAATATTATTAGAGCCCGCGCGTATGGTTTTGGCACAAATCAGCCAATTTATGGTGAATGCTCTGCTGGTGATTATTATTTTGCTCATTGGTTGGTTATTTTCTAAAGTGATTAGATCTATTGTCAGTAAAACTCTTAAGGCAGCTAAGATTAATGAGTTATCCAGCCGCATTGAGTTAGATAAGTTATTGGCTAAAGGGGGAATAACCTATTCTTTATCCGATTTAATTGGGGGAATCTGTTATTGGTTGGGACTTTTAGTCACGTTTATGGTGGCGGTTAATGCCATAGGCCTTACGGTTGCCGCGGATTTATTAAACAAAGTTGTTCTCTATATTCCGAATGTTATCTCCGCTTTGTTTATTTTGATCTTAGGGATGTTCGTGTCAACTTTATTGAAGAGTATTGTGCAAACCGCAGCTAGCAACGCGGGTTTGAATCAGGGTAAGCTTTTAGCCCAGGTGGTGGAGACAGTGGTTATTGCTTTTGCCGTTTTCGTGGGGTTAGAGCAATTGCAAATTGGTATTCGGATAACCGAATTGACTATCTCTATCGTATTAGGTTCTCTAGGTTTAGGTTTAGCCCTTGCTTTTGGCCTAGGATGCAAAGATATTGCCGGTAAATTTGTTGCGGAATTAACCGAAAGATTAAAGAAGAAGTAATGTACTGGTTATCTGTTTAGGAAGCCCAAAACCCCTCGCCATTAACTATGACGGGGGGTTTATAATTTCGGGGACAGCTACCATAATTCGGATTGACAATGTCTGTATGCTTGTTAAACTAACCCTATGGCACGAATGGCTAGGGTAGTCATACCTAATATCCCACATCATATAATACAAAGAGGTAATCGTCGTCAACCGGTATTTTTTTCTGATGACGACCGCAAGGCTTATTTAGATTATCTTTGTTTACATGCTAAACCAGCAGGAATTAGTATTTGGGCGTATTGCCTTATGGATAATCACGTTCATCTTATCGCTGTTCCTAAACAAGAAACCAGCTTTGCGGATGGTTTTAGCGAATCTCAGAAGCGATACAGCCGCAGGATAAATTTCAGAGAGAACTGGCGTGGACACCTATGGGAAGGAAGGTTCAAATCCTATCCCTTAAGTGAACCCCATTTGTACTCAGCGATAAGATATGTTGAACGAAACCCCGTGCGTGCTAAAATAGTAAAACACGCTTGGGATTATCCCTGGTCAAGCGCTAAAATCCACATAGAAAAAGGAAATGATAAGATTGTGGATAGGAATTTTGTTTCCGATGAAATAAAAAATTGGGCGGATTATCTTAGCGAGGAAGACGACGAAAAAGATTTAACATTATTACGGAATCATTGTAATACCGGAAGGCCGTTAGGGGATAAGAGCTTTATTGATTTACTAGAAGCAATAAGCGGCCGAAAGTTGCATCGACAGAAACCCGGCCCCAAGACACACGATGATTAATAATTATGGTAGCTGTCCCCTGAATTCGCCCTGAATTCGCAAAAGACCGATGTGCTTTTGACGCATGGGTCTGCTCATGGCTATTTGGATGTTGCTCAACCTCAAGGCGATCATTTGGGCAGTAAAACTTTGGCCGACAGAATTGAGAAGCTAAAAATTCCATATGTCATCCATGGGCACATTCATGGCAGTTACGGCATTAAAAAGACAAAGGAAACAACTTATATCAATTGCTCCGTATTGAACGAAGACTATGACTTGGTAAATCAGCCCATAGTGCTTGACGTATAAAGTGTAGTGAAGAATAGAGAAGAGGGATTACCTCATCAAAACGTTCATGAGGATCATATTTAAAGGTTGATATCAATGAACCTTGGAAAATGTGTTATGAAGAGGGGTTAAAATGGCAGAAAAAGAGCGAAACGACGACAATACAGGCAAATCCGAAGGCAAGCCCGGTCAGGGAAAGCGTATACTGTTGCGCACCTTCGGATGACCGCTGGTTCCGCTCTCACAGGACTATATTGTCTTTTCTGGAGTACGCATATGAAGATGAACTTAATAAGGTATCTACTTATATACCAAAAAGTTAATATTAATATGATGGGGATTAAGCTATGAAAAATAAGATTACTGAAATACCGTCAAAGGGCGAAATTATCATTTACCGGACTAAAGGCAAGAAAATCCAGCTTGAAGTTAAATTGGAGCAGGAAACTGTTTGGCTTTCTCAAAAACAAATTGCAGCTTTGTTTATTAAAGATATCCGGACGATTAATGAACATATACAGAACATATTCAAAGAAAAGGAGTTAAAGAAAAATTCAGTTATCCGGAATTTCCGGATAACTGCCGCTGATGGTAAAAGCTACGAGACAAATTTCTATAATCTTGATGTAATTATTTCAGTTGGGTACCGTATAAAATCCCAGAACGGCACACGGTTCCGTATTTGGGCTACGAATGTACTAAGAAGGCATCTTGTTGATGGCTATACATTGAATGAAAAGCGCTTAAAGGAGCAAACTCTAAAACTTCAGGACTTGCAACGGGCAGTAAAGCTTATTGGCAGCATGAAGGATCGTAAACAACTTGAATATAAAGAGGCCATGGGGTTGCTTGAAGTTATCAGCGATTATAATTACGCGCTTGGATTATTAGACGACTATGATTATAAGCGGCTTAAGATAAGCCAAACTTCAAAAGAGGAAAGATTTGTTTTAAGCTATGAGTCTGCAATAGAAGCTGTGAATGAGCTTAAGAAGAAATTCGGCGGTTCGGGACTTTTTGGGGCGGAGCGGGATAAATCTTTTAAAAGCTCTGTATCGTCGATTTATCAAACATTTGACGGAAAGAATTTATATCCAAGTATTGAGGAGAAGGCGGCCAATCTCCTTTACTTTATTGTTAAAAATCATTCTTTTGTTGATGGCAATAAGCGAATCGCAGCTTCAATATTCCTATGGTTTCTAGAGAGAAATGGTATCTTGTATAAGGAAGACGGTTCAAAGCGCATTGCTGATAACGCCTTAGTCGCCTTAACGTTAATGATCGCCGAAAGTAAACCTAGCGAGCGAGATGTTATTGTTATACTAGTTGTGAATCTAATAAATAGGAACAATTAAAACCGCATTAAGTAACAATGAGTGTTTGATAATTGTCCCTTTTTTGTTAATGGGATACTGGAATATCTACCAGAATTTCATGGTCGCATATTAACCGATTTAGAATTCTTTAATAGTATTATAAAGGAAAGGTAGTATGAAAAATAAAAAAATAGAAAAGAAGAACCAAGGGCGCCTGCGCATTGGCGATGATTGGAACGCGATTACAATCATCGCGCTTTCTCAGAATAATCCGTTAAAGGCAATAGCTGAATTTGTCGAAAACAGTATTGATGCGCAAGCCCGCCAAGTTACCATTATCCGCGGCAAAGAACATGGCCATCAATATTTAAAGGTTATTGATGATGGGCAGGGGATTCCATGCGCTGAAGATGGCCTGCCTGATTTTAAGTATGTCGCAACCCATATTTGCGATTCTTTGAAACGCCGGCTAAAACAGGATGGTGTTGGGAATATCCAGGGGGAATTTGGCATAGGACTTTTGAGTTTTTGGACAGTTGGGCATGAGTTAATGATCATATCGTCAGGCAAGGATGGAAAAGCGTATCAGATGGAGATGAAAAAAGGTATGCCGGGTTATATAGTTATTCCCAGGCCCCGCCTCTTACCTGTAAAGGGTACACAGTTGATAATTTCTCGTTTGCTGGCAGGAATTCGTAATCTTAATGGTGAAAAAATTCAGCATTATCTAGCCTCGGAACTTAGGGATAGAATTAAGCATTCGGGCGTTAAGATAAGAATAATTGATCGTACCAGCCGCCTTGAACTTAATGTTGAACCTCGCCAGTATGAAGGCAGGCTTATTCATGATTTACCCCAGATAAATACGTCTTTTGGTGATGTAAATGTGGAATTATATCTTACCGAAAGAAATACGGAAAACTGCGTCAGCCTATTTCGTTCGGGAACGCGGGTATTGCCAAACATTACTGTTTTAGATCTTTTCCAGTGCGAACCGTGGACTTCTGGTTATTTTCAAGGAGTCATTGATGTTTCGTTTTTACATCTTACTCCTGGTACCCGGGATGGGATTATTCAGGATGAGCATTTCGCGATATTCTGTGATTCGTTGATTAATCTCAAAGAGCGCCTGAATGTAATAGTATCAGAACAGAGTAAGTCTGAAGAAGAACGTATGAGCAAGAATATACTTCGTTCCGTGCAAAAGGCCTTTTTAAATGCCATGCTAAGTTTGCCCCGGGAAGAATATGATTGGTTTGATATGCCTGAAAAAAGTGCTTCGCGGGCATCATCCGTGGAAGGGGCTAAAAATTATTCTTTGATTCTTGAAGGAGAGCGTCATCGCGAAAAAAAACAGACGGCGCAAAAGGAATTTTTCGAAGTTGCGGGCCCGTTGTTTTCCGCCAGGATTCAGCCCGGTTCAGCTATTTTGCCTGTAAATACGACAAAAACTTTTCGCGCCGTTGGGCTAGACCGCAGCAAGCGGCAGATAGAGCAGAATCTTTTGTATGAATGGGTAATCGTTGAAGGAAAAGGACAACTTGATAAGAAAGATACAGAATTTGTTATCTTTAGCGCTTCTGATGAACCCGCCTTATGTAAGTTGAAAGTTACCATCCGGCAGCTTGAGACAGTAACTGAGGCGGAAAACATAATTACGATTGTAGACTCTTTACTGAAAGCGCCTGTTGAAAACAATGAATTTTCAAAAAAAGGTTTACCAAGTTATACATTGGAAAGTGCCGCCGGCCAGATGTGGCGCTCGCGTTACGATGAAAAACGTAACATTATAATAATAAATAGCGGCCATCGCGACTTTATTTACGCTGGGAAAGAGCGCATGAGGAAGCTGCGTTATATTTCTCGCCTTTTTGCGAAAGAGCTTGTGCTCCATAATTTTGTTGGCGAACCACCGGAACAACTTTTAGAACACTTGTTGGAATTATCGATGTATACAGAAGATAATTTGAAATGATGAAACGGGCTAAAATAAGGATGCGTTACGATCTTTTGTAAAATAGGAGGTTGCCTTATGAAGGATTTTTTTAAAAGGAGGACGAATCGCAGCAGAGATTAGAACGATTTTTTGAAATATTATTGAAAGCAGATTTACGAACTCTCGAAAGATTAAAAGACAAGAAAGCGGAAAAAGAAGAAAAAATAGATGCTCAGATTGAAGAATACGATAAGAGAATTTTCAGACGGAAAACAGAAAGATCAGTTAAGCGGTATAATATGATTCAAACTGCAAGAATTTTAAAAGTTTCCCGGGGCACATTATATTACTGGATAAAGAAAGACTGGATTAAGCCAAGGCATGACCATAGAGGGTATCCTATTTTCACGACTTTAGATATTGAGAATATAATTAAGTGGAGGAATTAAATAGACAGTTTTAGGCACTCAACTGAACGGAAAAGGCGATGAAAGTAGAAAATAATACATTTATTTGACTAAGGCATAATTTTAATCCAACTTTAATAATAGTAAGGAGATATAGAAATTCGCAGTCGCGTTTATTCAGTGGATTGAACACTTTTGAACACGATGAAGGTGTTTCCGTAACTGTTTGGGGGATGGTAGGATGCGTAAAAAAGTTTTTGTCCGGACATATGGCTGTCAGATGAATGTGCGGGATTCGGAGGTAATCTGTGGTTTACTGCAGAAGGCCGGCTACAGGATTAGTGTTACTGACCAGGATGCCGATGTAATTATTTTTAACACCTGTTCAGTGCGTAAGCATGCTGAAGACAGGGTCTGGAGTTTGATGGGCAGCTATAAGGGGTCTAAGATTATCGGTTTGGTGGGGTGTATGGCTCAGAATTATAAAGAGCAGGCTTTTACGCATGATGCAAATATAAGTTTTGTGGTTGGGCCTCAGGATATCGATAAGATTCCGAAAGTGCTGGGGAAGATATTAGAAACACGGGGACAGTCCCCAAATAGCGGGGACTGTCCCCGTTTATTGGAACGTAAAATTTGGGAAACAGAGGGAAAATTGCGGCCTGAAGAAATTTATCATACCGATTTTTATCAGGACACCAATCATGCTTATGTGGTTATATCTGAAGGCTGCTCTAATTTTTGTTCGTATTGTGTAGTGCCTTACGTGCGCGGACCGTTGCGTCATCGTAAAAGTAAAGATATACTGGCTGAGATTCAGGGCGCCATTGCGCAGGGGATAACCAAGGTGACTCTTTTAGGGCAGAACGTCAATGCTTATCAGGATGATCAGGTTAATTTTACTAAATTACTTGGGCAGGTTAACGGGGTGGAGGGTTTAAAAGAGTTTGATTTTTTTACCTCTCACCCTAAGGATGCCAGTGTTGATTCTTTTAAAGCCATCCGGGACTTGGATAAATTAGCTAAACGGCTGCATCTGCCTTTGCAGTCAGGCGCTGACAGGATTCTGAAATCGATGAACCGGGGGTACGCAGTAAAAGATTACTTGGCTTTAATCGATTCTTATCGTAAGATTGTTAAAGGGGGCCGGTTAACTACGGATATTATCGTGGGATTTCCTACTGAAACAGACCAGGATTTCAAGGAAACCTGCGCTTTGGTTAAAAAGGCCAGGTTTAATGCCGCCTATATTTTTAAATATTCATCCCGGCCGGGCACAGAAGCGGCGAAAATGGCTGATGAACTTAAACCGGGCGACAAAGAGAAGCGGCATAAAAAGATCCTGGATCTGCAAAGGGGTATTTCCAAAGAGTTAAGGAGCGAACAGGAAGATGCAAAAAATTAAATTGATTTTGGTTTTTTTGGCTTCTTTTGTTTTACCGGGTTTTTGTTGGGCAGCGGACCTGGATACTTTAAAAACGGATTTTTTACAAGGTAACTACCGTCGGGTCATCTTTGAGGGCCAGGCTCAACTCAGCCGGATGCATCTGGGCAATAGGGATGAATTAAATTATATCCTAGGTTTAAGTTATCTTAAAGAATCTAAATTAGACCTGGCGGGGGATTGTTTCCGGAGTATCCTGAATAATTCCGGCAGTAAATTTAAGCAAGAGGCAAGTTTGGGGCTGGGTGATACTTATTTAGTTAGCGGCCAGTTTCAGCAGGCAGAAGATATTTATAATAAATTAATTGCCGATAATTCCAATAGCAGCCAAAAACCGGCAATATTGTATCGTTTAAGCCAGTTAGAGTTTAAAAAGGGTTCCCATCAGAAAGGCAATGATTATTGGTTTAAACTCAAGAGAGATTTTCCTTTGAGCCCGGAGTTACGGGTGACTAAAAGCATTACCTTCGTTAATACTTCTGTAGCAGATGAGCCTTTAGTTAATGTTCACGCAGAAGCCGGTGAATATTCTATACAGGTAGGATTTTTTACGAGCAGTGTTAATGCCAATAACTTCAAGGACACGTTGTTAAGTAAAAATTATCCTGCCTACGTAGAAAATTCAGGCACAGGTTCCCGGGTTAAAGTAGGTAAATTTAAATCCCAAAAGGAAGCGCTGGATTTAGAGAGTAAGCTTTCCCGGGATGGGTTTCAAACCAAGGTTTGTCCGTAGCAGCTTATGTTAAAAAAGAAGATAATTTTTCTCCTGGGGCCTACCGGTATAGGTAAATCCGCAGTAGCAGTAAGTTTGGCGAAGAAGGTCAATGCCGAGATTATTTCCTGTGATTCCATGCAGGTATACCGGAAGATGGATATTATTACTTCCAAGGTAACTTCCGGGCAAAGAAAAAAAGTTAAGCATCATCTGTTGGGAGTGATTGATCCTGAGCAGGAATATAATGTGGCTAAATATCGCCGAGATGCGTTAGCGATTTGCGATAAACTGTTGGCTAAGGGAAAAATACCGTTATTTGTAGGAGGAACAGGGCTCTATTATTCGATTATTGTTGACGGATTGTTTCCGGCAGTGCCGCAAGATAAAGCAATTCGCGCTAAATTGGAAAAACAACTTAAGTTAAAAGGGTGCAAATATCTTTATCGCAGGTTAGTCCGGGTGGATAGCGCGGCTGCCGCCAAAATCCATCAGCATGATACCAGAAGGATTATCCGTGCCCTCGAAGTGTATTTAAAAACAGGGATACGTATTTCCCAATTACAGAAAAGCAGGGTTGGGCTGGGAAAGGATTATGCGCTAAAGATTTTTGGATTAAATTCAAAAAGGCAATCTCTCTATGCTGCCATTGACCGTCGGGTTGATAAAATGTTTAGCCTGGGTTTAATCAATGAACTCAAGCGTTTACTTAAACATAAATTAAGCCGGACAGCTAAATGCGCTATCGGTATCCGGGAGTTAAAAGGTTGTTTTGCCGGAGAGTATTCTTTAGCTGAGGGGAAACGCCTTATGCAGCGTAATAGCCGGCATTATGCTAAACGGCAGTTGACTTGGTTTAGAAAAGACAAACGTATCCAGTGGATTAATATTAATAAAACAGAAACACCTGCACAAATAGCGCTTAAACTATGGAAAAAGCTCTCCTGGTAAGTATTCAATTAAAAACGGATAAACATCACTGGCGCATTGAGGATATCTCTTCGGAGTTAGAGGAGTTGGCGGTTTCGGCCTGCGTGGAAGTGGTGGAAAATGTAGTTTGTATTTGTGACCGGGCTACTTCTAATTATCTTATTGGCCGCGGTAAAGTAGAGGAAATTGGTTTTATCGCTAATGAACAGGGTGTGGATACAATAATCTTTAGCCATGATTTAAGCGGCACACAGCAACGCAATCTGGAAGGGGCTTTAGGTAAAAAGACGATTGATCGCACCCAATTGATCCTGGATATATTTTCCCGGCGCGCCAAGAGCCCGGAAGGTAAGATGCAGGTGGAATTAGCTTTACTGCAGTATTTACTTCCGCGTTTGTCCGGTAAAGGGATAATGCTTTCAGGCCTCGGGGGTGGTATCGGTACCCGCGGCCCCGGCGAGACCAAACTGGAGATGGATCGCCGCCAGATCAGGAAAAAAATCGATAAGTTAAGAGCAGACTTAAAAGTATTTCGCCTGCACCGTTTGACCATGAGTAAAAAAAGAAAGGGCAATAATTTACCGACAGTGGCTTTGGTGGGTTATACCAGCGCCGGAAAATCCACACTCTTAAACCTTTTAACCTCCTCCACCCAGATCACTTCCGAAAAACTGTTTACGACTTTAGACCCGCTTTCTAAAAGCTTATGCCTTCCTAACGGACAAAATATTATTGTTTCTGATACCGTGGGATTTTTACATGACCTTCCGCATCATTTAATTGAAGCCTTTAAGGCAACCTTGGAAGAGGTTAATGAGGCGGATTTATTAATCCATGTTTTGGATGTGTTTGATCAGCGCTTGCTTCAGCATAATCAAGCCGTGCTCAGTGTCCTGGAGGAGTTAGGGGCGCAGGATAAGCCAATTTTGGTGGTCTTAAATAAAATTGATTTGGTTAGTGACCGTAGTTGGCTGGAAATATCCAAGAAAGAATTTTCTGATTCTATTCTTTTATCCGCTAAAACCGGGGAGAATTTGAATGCTTTAATTGCTAGGATTACTGAGCATTTTTCTGATCTGATGTTAAGCTTGAAGATCACTATACCGCATAGCCGTATGGAGTTGGTTGATTTTTTTTATCGGCAAGCCAAGGTAAAAAAGATTGATTATTTACAGAAAGGCATTAATATTAGTTTGGATATTTCCCGGGCGCTCTTTAGTAGAATTGAAAAAGACAAGGATATAAAAATTATTTTAGCCAAGAAGGGGTAAATTTTTTTTAATTGTAAATTAGCACTCTGGGGATTTAAGTGCTAATTTTATTGACAAAATAGCAGTTTATGTTAAAATTACGCCTTAGTGTTTAAGCGGCAAGAGGTGTAATCGGGAGATAGAAAAGTGCGTACTGTTGATTATAATTCTCGCAGGAAGCAGGTTTTGAACGCGGCGATCAACCGTCATATTAAGAACGCGCTTCCGGTGGCTTCAGATGACATTGCCAAGGAGTTTGATTTAAGCTCGGCAACGATTAGGAATATATTTTCTGAACTTGATGAATCTGGTTATTTAAAACATCCCTATACCTCAGGCGGAAGAATTCCTACGGATAAGGGGTACCGTTATTACGTGGATTTCCTTATTCAGCAGATTGAACTTTTGGATAAAGAGAAGCAGTGTATTCTTAGGGATTGCAAAAGAAAAATACGCCGTCTTGATGATGCTCTGGAGAATACCTCTGAGGTTATCTCTGAAATTACGCATTATGCCGGTATTGTTTCATTTCTGCAGTGGCAGGATAAGATATTTTATAAAGGTATCAGCCGCATACTTGATCAGCCGGAGTTTAAAGACGCGGATAAGATACGCTTGTTGGTCAGGTTGATGGAGGATAAAGGCAAACTCCTGGATATTATTAATCGGGATTTTTCCGGTAAGGTAAAGGTTTATATCGGAAGTGAATTGGGTTTTCCGGAAATGGAAAATTGTTCTTTAATCGTCTCTAGTTTTAAGTTAAAAAATCGGCCTTCGGGCAGGCTGGCAGTATTAGGCCCAATGCGTATGGAGTATGATCATATTATTCCGACTATGGAATATATTTCTGAAGTTTTGAATCAAATTTTGGAGGATTTTTAGAAGAAAATGGAAGAGCATGAGAATAACTCAAAAAACACACAAGAGCATGCGGATAACCATAAGCAAGAAGAAAAGGTTATTACTTTAAAGGAAGTGGAATATTTGGGGCTCCTGGAGGAAGTTAAAAAAGGCAAGGATGGCTGGGATAAAATGCTGCGGAATCAGGCTGACCTTGAAAATACCCGTAAACGCTTGGATCGGGAAAAACAGGAGTTTGTAAAATTTGCTAACGAAGGCCTTATTTTTGATTTGCTTAATGTATTGGATGACTTGGAGCGGACCGTGGATCTGGCAGAATCAAGCAAAGAAGGCCTGTCTGTTTTCTTAAAGGGTGTAGAAATGATTCTGGCGCATTTATATGAAATGCTAAAGAATCACGGAGTTAAGCCGATTGACGCTGAAGGAAAAATATTTGATCCGAATTTCCATGAGGCCTTAATGCAAGTAGAAAATAAAGAGTTACCGGAGCACACGATTATTGAGGTATTACAAAAGGGGTATCTAATTCATGGGCGGGTATTAAGAACCGCCAAGGTGAAGGTTTCTAAAAAATCTATGTAAAATGGGGAGGTCAACATGGCAAAAGTAATCGGTATTGATTTAGGCACATCTAACTCCGCGGCTGCGATTATGGAAGGCGGCAGGCCGGTGATTATTCCTTCAGCCGAAGGGGCAGGGGTTGCTTCGGGGAAAGCCTTTCCATCTTATGTCGCTTTTACAAAAGATGGCCAGCGCCTAGTGGGTGAACCGGCAAGGCGTCAGGCAGCGATTAACGCCGAAGGCACGATTCAAGCTGCTAAACGTAAGATGGGGACGGATTTTAAATTTAAGGCCCATGGTAAAGAGTATACTCCACAGCAGATTTCCGCGTTTATTTTACAGAAAATAAAACAGGACGCGGAGGCTTATCTGGGAGATAAAGTAGAAGATGTGGTCATTACCTGTCCGGCGTATTTCAATGATAATCAACGTCAGGCTACTAAAGATGCTGGTGAAATCGCGGGCTTAAAAGTTTTACGTATCATTAATGAGCCTACGGCTGCTTGTTTGGCTTACGGTTTGGAGAAGGCAGATAAAGAACAAAGAATTATGGTTTTTGATTTAGGCGGCGGTACCCTGGATGTTACGATTATGGAGATGGCTCAGGGGGTATTCCATGTGCAGGCAACCAGCGGCGATACGCAGCTGGGTGGAACAGATATGGACCGGGTCATGCTTGAATATATTGTCGGGCAATTCAAACGTGAAACCGGTATTGATTTGATGAGCGATAAGATGGCAGTGCAGAGAGTACGAGAGGGAGCGGAAAAGGCAAAAATTGAATTGTCTTCTACGGTGAGCACGGATATCAACCTGCCTTTTATTACTGCTGATGCTACCGGGCCTAAGCATTTGACCATGAACATTACGCGCGCAAAATTAGAAGACTTAGTTGGGCCGATTATTGACAAATGCCGCCATCCTATGGAGCAGGCATTGAATGATGCTAAGCTTACCTCCAAGGAAGTTGACCGGATTATCATGGTCGGCGGCCCTACGCGTATGCCTATTGTGCAGAAATTTGTTGAAGATTTTGTAGGTAAAAAGATTGAGCGGGGAGTTGATCCGATGGAGTGCGTGGCTTTAGGTGCGGCTGTCCAGGCAGCGATTATTACCGGAGAGGTTAAAGATGTGCTTCTTTTGGATGTTACTCCGCTTTCCTTAGGTATTGAAACCTTAGGCGGAGTGAACACGAAGTTAATTGAAAGAAACGCTTCTATTCCCACTCAAAAAAGCCAGATATTCTCAACCGCAGCAGATAATCAGACCGCGGTGACCATTCGGGTCTTGCAAGGTGAAAGACCGTTAGCTGATGATAACGTGGAATTGGGAAGATTTGATTTAATCGGGATTCCCGCCGCTACGCGTGGTGTGCCGCAGATTGAAGTAAAATTTGATATTGACCGGGATGGTATTGTGCATGTTTCCGCTAAGGACTTAGGCACTGGCAAAGAACAGTCTATCCGCATCAGTGCTCCTAAGAAGCTGTCTAAGGAAGAGATTGGTAAGATGGTTAAGGACGCGGAAAAATTCGCGGCTGATGACGCCAAGAAAAAGGAAGAAATTGAGATTATTAATCAGGCGGATAATTTGGTATATGCGACTGAAAAATCCTTAAAGGATTATGGTGATAAAGTGGGCCAGGCAGAGCGGGCGGATATTGAAGCCAAGGCCAACGATTTAAAGGCAGCAATAAAAGACAAGAATGTGGATAGGATAAAAAAGGGCATGGAGGAATTAACTAAGGTTTCGCATAAGCTTGCCGAAGAGATTTATAAACAGGCCGCGGCGAAACAACAGAAATCAGAAGACAGAGGGCCGAAGGCCGAAGACGCAGGACAGAAGCCGGAAGAAGGGGAGAAAGAAAAGAAGCAAGAAGATATTATTGACGCTGAATTTAAGGAAGAGGACAACGACGGTAAGAAAAAATAAAGATGTCGGTTAAAGGTGATTATTACGCAATATTGGGAGTTTCCAAGACCGCTGGCCTGGATGAGATAAAAAAGGCTTATCGTGAGATGGCGCTTAAATTTCATCCAGACCGTGTTCCTGCGGAAGAGAAAAAAACCGCGGAGGATAAATTCAAAGGTATTTCCGAAGCGTATGCTGTGCTTTCAGACTCTTCTAAGCGCGATCTTTATGACCAATACGGACATTCAGGTATAGATCAGAAATACGCCCAGGAAGATATTTTTAAGGGTGCGGATTTCAGCAGTATTTTTAGGGAAATGGGTGGTGGATCTGGCGGCGGAGGAAGTATTTTTGAGGAGATATTCAGTGACTTGGGGTTTGATATTTCTGGCTCAAGGCAATCAAGGCCTCAATCTGTTAGGCGGCGCGGTAGAGACCTGCAGATCGCCATTGAAATCTCATTAGAGGAAGCAGCAGTAGGCGTAGAAAAAATTATTACCGTGCCACGCTATGAAAACTGTACGCTCTGTTCAGGCAGCGGCGCTAAACCCGGGACTAAGAGGACGGTTTGTTCTCAGTGTAAAGGAGCGGGTAAAACAGTAGTTTCTAACGGTTTTTTCCAATTGGCTCAAACTTGCTCGCGCTGCGGCGGAGAAGGCTCGATTATTGGAATTGCCTGCCCGGATTGCCGGGGAGAAGGCAGAGTTAAAGTTACTAAAAAGATAAAAGTTAAGATACCTGCCGGAGTGGATAATGGTTCTCAACTACGTGTTCGCGCGGAAGGCGAGGCGGGCATAAATAGCCGGGGGGATTTATATGTAGTTATAGAGGTTAGAGAGCATGCGGTCTTTCAAAGGCATAATAATGATATTGCTACATCGGTAAATATAAGTTTGGCCAAAGCTATTTTAGGTGGAGAGGTTGAGGTTCCGGCTTTAGACGGAAAATTAATGATGAAGATACCTGCGGGTACCCAATGCGGGAAAACTTTTCGTCTTAAAGGTAAAGGTATGCCGGATTTACATTCCCGGGATATTGGTGATGAGCTGGTGAAAGTAGATATTGAAATTCCCGTAAGGTTAACCGCCCAACAAAGGCAGCTAATAGAGGAGTTTTCCCGTTTAAACGGGGAAGATTCAGGATCTAAAGAATGTTTTACGGATAAGTTCAAGAAAACATTTCGTTAACGTCATCCCCGCGCAAGTGGGAATCAAAAACAGATCCCCGCTTGCGCGGGGATGACAAGAAGGAAAAATATGCCTATTTATGAATATGAATGTTTATCCTGTAAACATAAATTTGAAATTTTACAGAGTATAACCGCAAAACCTGAAACGAAGTGCCCGAAATGCGGTAAAAAGTTAAAAAAGTTAGTTAGCGGTACGGCAGGGTTTATTTTTAAGGGATCAGGTTTTTATGCTACAGATTATAAGCAAGCCGGCAAATCGACAAACAGCCCTGCGGTTGGGCCTTGCCCTAAAGCCAGTCCTGGATGCGCGGGTTGCCCGGCTCAGAAATAAATAAATATGTTTTTAATTTATTGTTTTTGCAATATTTTATGATAAAATATTTCGTTAGCTTAAGTTAACTTTTTTCGCAAGTGAAATTTTATGAACAAAACAAAAGCTTTTAAGGCAGTAGTTTATAATCAGGAGACGATTGGGGATTTTAAGCATGTGGTTTGCCCGCCATACGATGTAATTTCCTCCCAGGCTCAAGATATACTCCATGAGCGTTCACTGCATAATTTTATTCATATACTTTTGGCTAAAGATTCTCCCCTGGATGATAAATACCGCCGGGCCGGAGCAATATTCCGCAGCTGGCTTAAGGAGGGGGTGCTTATTCAGGATGAGCAGCCAGCCGTATATTTTTATAGTCAGCAATATGTTATCCGGGGTGAGAAAAAAACGCGTTTAGGATTTATCTCTTTGCTTAGGCTGGGGGATGAAAAATGCTCAGTTGTTTTTGGGCATGAAAATACGCATAGCGCCGCAAAACTGGATAGGTTTAAGCTGGTTAAGCAGGTAAAAGCGAACCTTAGCCCGATCTTTATAATTTTTCTGGATAAAAAACGCATTATTCAGCGTATCTTCCAGAGGTATATTCCTGCCCAGAAACCTTTTATTGAAGTTATGGACGATGAAAAAACCCTGCATAAATTATGGCGCTTGAATGACCCGGATGTCTTAAGGATAATTGAATCCAGTATGAATAACGAAAATATGTTTATTGCCGACGGGCATCATCGTTATGAGGTTTCCTGCGCCTACCGGGATCTGCTGCGCGAAAAACTGGGCGCGCAATTCACCGGCGAAGAGGATTTTAACTTTTGCCTGTCATATTTTACGAATACGGATTACCGGGGATTATCGATTTTACCTATTCACCGCCTGCTTAAATTAGATACGCGTCTGGATTTAGATGTTTTTATGGACAAGGCCAAAGAGTATTTTGATATCGACCAGCTGAAAGATCGAACACGTTTTTTCTTTTTACTGGAGAAAGCCGGTTGTACGGAGCACTTGTTGGGTTTATATAAAGATAAAAAATATTTTCTTTTACGCCTGAAGAATGTCAAGATGCTGGATAAATTAATTCCGGATAAGCCTAAAGAGTACAGGACGCTGGACGTGGCGATCTTTAATTACCTGGTATTGAAAAATATTCTCAAACTTAATTTAAATAACCTGACGGCGGTAAAATATAGCCCGGACCCTTATGCCTTAATGGAGGAAGTCGATACCAACCCCTTAAATGTCGCGTTTTTCTTAAATCCGGTTAAAATGCAGCAGATTATCAATATCGCTGTCAGCGGTAATAAAATGCCTCCCAAATCCACGTATTTTTATCCGAAGGTACTTTCAGGCCTGGTAGTGAATAAATTTGAAAAGGACTAGGCATGGCCTTATTTGGTAAGCCAAAATATACCATTGTACGCCTAAAGAAAAAGGAAATCCCCGATGGTTTATGGACAAAATGCGAGGAATGTTCGGAGACTCTTTATAATAAAACACTGGAAGAGAATTTTAGGGTTTGCCCTAAATGCAACTATCATTTTGGTTTAACGGCGTATGAAAGAATAAATCTCCTGTTGGATAAAGATACCTTTGTCGAATTCGATAAGGATATGGTTTCCGCTGATCCGCTTGATTTTAAGGGGCCCAAGACCTATAAAGATAAATTAAAGCAGGATCAGGAGATAACCGGATTAAAGGATGCGGTTATCTCCGGCGAAGGTAAAATTAATTCCCGGGGGGCAGCGGTAGCGGTTACGGATTCGCGTTTTATTATGGGGTCTATGGGGTCGGTCGTTGGTGAAAAAATCACCCGGGCGATTGAATATGCCACAAAAAATAAACTTCCCATGATTATTGTTTCCGGTTCAGGCGGAGGGGCGCGGATGTATGAAGGCTTGTATAGCCTGATGCAGATGGCCAAAACCTGCGCCGCTTTATCCTATCACCATAAAGCACGCTTACCTTATATTTCCGTGCTGACTAACCCTACTATGGCGGGAATCATGGCTTCATTTGCCGGAGTAGGAGATATAATTATGGCTGAGCCTAACGCGCTTATTGGTTTTACCGGCCCCAGGGTTATTGAGCAGACCATCCGGCAGAAATTACCTATGGGGTTTCAGCGTTCGGAGTTTTTGTTAGATCATGGGTTGATTGATATGATTGTGCATCGTAAAAATATGAAGGGAACTTTAAGCCAATTGCTTGACTATTTTGCTTATTAGGAATAATTAAATGGCTCAGGTAAGTTTAAGGAACGTATCTAAAGTTTTCCCCGGTAATGTCACTGCGGTAAATAAAGTAAATTTAGGCATTGAAAATAAAGAATTTATGATCTTTGTCGGCCCTTCGGGCTGCGGCAAATCCACGATTTTAAGAATGATCGCGGGTTTAGAGGAGATAAGCTCCGGTGATATTTATATCGGAGATAAGCGGGTGAATGATGTTCCGTCCAAAGACCGGGATATTGCCATGGTTTTTCAGAATTACGCCCTTTATCCGCATATGACGGTTGAGGAAAATATGTCATTTGGCCTGCGCCTTAGGCATATCTCTAAGCAAGAGATCGGGCAGCGGGTTAATGAAACTGCGGAAATATTAGGGATTAAAAGATTACTCAATCGTAAACCCCGCGAACTTTCCGGCGGAGAGCGGCAGAGGGTGGCGGTAGGCAGGGCAATTGTAAGAAAGCCGATGGTTTTTTTATTCGATGAGCCATTAAGCAATCTTGACGCCAAGATGCGCGTGCAGATGCGCACTGAAATTCATAAACTGCATATCCGGTTACAGACCACCATTATTTATGTGACGCATGATCAGGTGGAAGCGATGACCATGGGGGACCGCATCGCCGTGATGAAAGATGGCCTGATTGCCCAGCTGGGGGACCCGATTGACGTTTATGATCATCCGAAAAATAAGTTTGTCGCCAGCTTTATCGGTTCACCGCCGATGAATTTCATGCAGGGCAAGATTATCAAAAAAGAAGGCAAACTTTATTTTGATGAGGGCAAGATTCAGGTGAAGCTGGTGGAAGATATGTATAAGAAGATGGGTAATTATCTTGACCAGGAAGTTTTTTTTGGTATCCGTTCCGAAGATGTTTATGATAAATTGTTTGTTTCGCAAGCCCCACCGGAAAATATTGTTCGGGTAAACTGCGAGGTATTTGAACCGATGGGTTCAGAGGTCTATCTTTATCTGAATACGGGTAAACATACCTTTATTGCCCGGGTTAGCGCGCATGACCGCCCTAAGGTCAATCAGGAGATGGATGTAGTTTTTGATATGAGCAAAGTGCATTTCTTCGATAAAAATACCGAAGAAACTATTTGTTAAGTTCGAAAATACCTCCTAACTAAAAAGGTCAATGCACCAAAATTCCGCCCGGAAAAAGATCTGGTTGTGTTTATTATTCTTCGTGGTTATCCTGTTAATAATAAACCTCGTCCTTTTTCACCAAAAAATTAATCCCATTGTTTTTCTTGTTTTTATCTTAAGTAATATTTTTATTTTTGCCTTCCTTTTAAAGTTTTACTCCGCTAAAATCCTGCTTATCCAATCCGGCGCCGAACACCATCAGGAAGAGATAAATATTATCGCTGTAGAGAATAAAAAGAACCAAGAGCATAATTATGCGCTTAAATTAAAGATTACCCGTTACGATAACTTAAAAAAACTAATTGAAGGCCTCAATCGCAGCTTAAAATTGGACACTGTGATTGGCGTGTTAAGCTCTGCTGTTTATACGCTTATTTCAAATAGTACCGGGGTGGCTTTATTCTATTTGGTGGATAATCAGTATCAAAAACTCAAGCTGGCCCATTCTATAAAAGATGAAACGGATATGATTGTTCTCTCTAAGGAAGGTGATATTTTTGATCAGTGGGTCTTAAGGCATTCCAGCCAGCTGATTATTGAGAACCTTAAAAATGACTTTCGTTTTGATGCTGATAGTCTTAGCAGCCAGGATATGCGTTCGGTTTTATCTTTGATTAGTTCGCCCTTGATTAGCAATAATTCTTTGTTGGGGCTGCTCCGGTTAGAAAGTAAAAAGGCTGGTTTTTTTAACCAGGATGATTTGCGGTTTCTTTCTCTGGTTGCTGATTTAGGGGTGGTTGCTTTGGAAAATAGTTTGCTTTTCCAGAAGACGCAGGATTTAGCTATTCATGATAATCTGACTGCTTTGTATACCCGCGGCTATTTTATCGACAGGTTAAGGGATGAGGTGAGGCGCACGCAGCGCCTGGATCAGCATTTATCCTTAATCATGATTGATATTGATTTTTTTAAGCAATACAATGATAAATTTGGCCATATTGTGGGGGATCTGGTTTTAAAGAAGATGGGGATATTATTAAAAGATACATTAAAGGAATTTACCCCCTTAATTTGCCGTTTTGGCGGAGAAGAATTTCTAGTGATGTTGTCAGGTGTAGATAAGAAAAAGTCATTCATTATCGCCGAAGAACTGCGCCAGAGGATTCAAAAGGAAAAGATAATGTTACGCCGCCAGGTTACGCGTATCACCGTTTCTATCGGGGTAGCTAGTTTACCCTTGGATACAAAAGATGAAGATGAACTGGTGCAGAAGGCAGATAAGGCGATGTATACGGCCAAGGAAAAAGGCAGGAACCAGGTATGTCTAATATAATATTATTTTTATTGATTAGCGTTGCTTTTGGTTTGACCTGCAGAGAGATTTTCTTTGCCCGGCTTAAGCGCCAGGAAGCGGAGAGTGCCTGCCTGCTAAATGAGCTTAACCGCCTGGATGATTTTAAGAAAAGTTTAAATTTAGAAAATAACCTGCTGAGTAAAAGGTTTAATGATATTCTGGCACTTTATGAGCTAACCAAAGATATCTGCAAAAGCCTGGATGAGGAGAAGGTATTTACGACTTTTAATAAGAATTTAAAGAAACACATTGGTATTGATGACTGCCGGTACATCAAGGATAGCGCGGATTTAATTAAATATCAAAATCATCTGATTCTACCTTTGAATTTGGAGGGAAATCAAATCGCCGGCTACCTGGCGGTAGAAAAGATTTTAGAAACGGATAAGGAGAAGTTCGGGATCCTTACTCAGCAATTCTTAATTGGGTTAAGAAGGGCGCTGCTTTATCAGAAGGTCCAGGGGCTAACGATTATAGATATGCTTACCGGTGTTTATTGCCGAAGGTATTTCCTGGAGCGTTTTAGCGAAGAGCTTAAACGTTCCAAAAAAAATAAATTATGCTTAACCTTTTTGATGATTGACATAGATAATTTTAAACGGTTCAATGACCGTTATGGGCATTTAACCGGGGATGCTATATTGCGTCAGGTTTCTAAAACTATTTCGCTGGCGGTCAGGCAAATCGATTTTATCGGCCGCTACGGGGGAGAAGAGTTCTCTGTGGTTTTGGCCGAAACAAACAAGCAGCAGGCTAATTTTGCCGCGGAACGTATCCGTCAGGCAATTATGCTTGAAGTTATAAAGGTTTACGATGAAGAATTGAAAGTTACGGTAAGCATCGGTGTTTCCACATTTCCGGATAATGCCTTGAATATGCAAAACTTAATTGCAATGGCGGATCAGGCTTTATATTTAGCCAAAGAAACCGGAAAAAATAAAGTGTGTTTTTCTTCTTAAAAACCAGGGACGGTTCTATTTTCCTTCAACAGTAGGGGAGGTTTAAACCTCCCCTACTGTAATGAAAAAAATAGAACCGTCCCCATGATTCTCTGATTTATCTCTGTTACCGATTTTTTAAAAGTGCACTATTTATAAATTAAAAGTGCACTATCTTTAGTAGTTCTGTTTTAACCTTTTGGATGTCCAAAAGCCTGTCTTTATGCCAGAATCTTACTTCTGATAATCCGCCAGTGGTATAAG
>JAUYBI010000053.1 GCA_030693145.1 Candidatus Omnitrophota bacterium | reverse complement strand
ACACGTCACTTAATTCTTATTTTACACCAAGATAGAATTAAGTGACGTGTCCCCGGAATTACCCGGAATTAATAAGTTAGGAGGCGCGTATGGCATTAAAAAATAAAAAAAAGATCAAGAAATCAACAAAAAAATTAACTAAAAAAACAGTTAAGAAAGCTGTAAAAAAATCAACGAAGAAGTTGATTAAGAAAAAAACTAACAAAAAAACCTCGGTATCCAAAAAGAAACCGGCGATCAAAAAAACCACTAAAGTCGAAGGCAAACTCATCGGCTTAATCACGCATTATTTTCCCCATGTCCAAGCCGCAGTAATCAAATTAAAAGGCCCTTTAGCCAAAGGAGACACCGTAAAGATAAAGGGGCATACCACCGATATTACCCAAATTGTAAACTCCCTGCAGATTGACCGGGTAGATATTCAATCCGCCAAGAAAGGCGATGAAATCGGCCTGCAAGTCACCTCGCGGGTAAGGCAACAAGACAAAGTTTACAAAATTTAGTCTCATTCCGTCCAGCCCTTTTTATTTGCAAAATAGTTAGTTAGATTTCTACTCTATTGCTTGACAAAGTATACACTAAAGAGTATACTTTGTCTGGAGGTGAAAACATGATTAATACTATCACATTAAAAAAACTGCGGCCGGGATTGCCGGGAGTAATTAAAGGAATTGATACTAAATTAGAGCGCTATATCGTTATGAAGAGAGGCCGGCCTGTGGCGATAATGATCGGGCCTGATGATTACGAAAGCCTTTTAGAAACAATCGAGATCCTTTCAGACAAAGAAGCGATAAAAAGAATCGTCAAGGCAAAAAAAGAGATTGCTGAAGGCAAAACAATTTCCCTGGAAGACCTACGGCAGAGGATCGAAAAAATAAATGTATAGGATTGAATTTTCGCATCTAGCAGCTAAAGAATTAGAAAAAGTTTATAATATAGAGAGAAAGCTGTATTCACGTTTTATAGTAGTTATTGAAACCCTCAAGACAAATCCCTACCAAGGCAAGCGCTTAAAAGGCAAGCTCGCTGGAGATTATTCGTTACGCCTGGGCAATTACCGGATAATTTATATGGTTGAAAAGGACCGATTAATAATCTATATCATTGACCTAGGGCACAGAAGCGAAATCTATAAATAAACTTCCTAAAAAACCTTAATTCTACGGTAATTCAGGGGACACGACACTTAATTCCTGGGGCAATTAAGTATTAGAATTAAGTGTCGTGTCCCCTGAATTACAAGTAAAATTTGAGCTTGACAATACTGGCTTTTAGTGGTAATTATGAGTAGGTACTCAAAATAACCGGGGCGTTAAATGTGGGTAAATTCGAGTAAAATAAATGCGTACGCGCGGAAGACCAAGGAAATATAGGATAGTCAAGCTTGACCCGAAAATCAGCCATTTTAGCCCCAGAGGCAAACCCGGAAGGCCGGATGAAATAGGACTAAAGATGGATGAATTTGAGGCCCTAAGGCTGGCAGATTACCTTGATTTAACCCAAAAAGAGGCAGCCAAATCTATGCGTATATCCCAACAGACTTTTAGCCGGATTTTAAGAAAAGCACGTAACTTAGTGGCTAAAGGGATAACCACCGGATCCGCCATAAGAATACAGGGCGGCCAATATGTAATCAGTTCTCGCATAGAACCAATCCGAAAAGAAATCAAAACAATATAATAATTAACTGGTAAGTAGCGGACGTTTAAACGTCCGCTACTAGCGGCATTTTGAGGCGATTTTGCCTTATTTTACCTTATATGTCTACTTCCTATAATATATCTTATGTTAACTTGTCTATCTTGGCTAAGTATTCCTAAGGCTATGAAGGGCAATGGGTTATTAGGGGCTGTTTTTAACCTGTGGAAAAGCAGTTTCTTCTTTACTTAAACTTACCGCTTTATTTTATCTATGACAATTCAGGTAGGAATAATGCAGCATCTTACTTGGATTTTTTGCCTCTAATTAAAAATTATTTCAGCGGGTTAAAACCGTGATTGCGGGATAAATTGACCCCTCTCCGAAACGATTATTTATGCGGTCTAAGGCCTTTATAAGCCCCTCTCTGCGGATTTCTTCCCTAAGTAAAGGCTGATCAGTGCCTTTAGAAAGGCTGCTGCAGGTAACCCCAATTGCCCGAATTCTGGGGTTTTGAATCCGGGATCTTGCCATTATTTTAAGGGTTCTTTGGTAGATTTCATAACCGTCATTAGTGAGAACCTGGTGCGTTTTCTGGGCCCCAAAATTGCCGATTTCCGGGCCATTTAACCAAAGATGCACCGTAGCGCTAACTAAATTTTGCTGCCTGAGCCTGGTAGCAACCATTTCAGATAATAGCCTGATCCAGGCTTGAATAACCCGGGGGTTTATTTTGGCCTCCGGTAAAGTATACGAATGACTGATGGATTTGGGCAATGCATTAGGCTTACCGGAGTTATCATAACTCTCATTAAAAAAACCCGGTAAGTTTAGGTATAAATCCCAACAACTCTTAAGGCCGCCAGCCATAAAATTAGCGCCAATTTTTCCACCCATGCCGCAGAGTTTATCCAGCGGAGTCTGCCTTAAAACTTGCTCAAAATTAGAATCATTAATTAAAGTTAAGCCATCCGGCTTATTTAACTTGGAAGCCAACTTAGCCAAAAGCCAGTTTTTGGCAATCCCTACTGAAGCAGTAATGTTAAAGTTTGCATAAATCTGCTCTTTGATTTTTTTGGCTAAATTTAGCGGATCCGGATGGCTGGCAAGCTCCAGTTGAAACTCATCAATAGAGGTATAATTTAGGGGTAAGCCATAGCCCTTAAGCAGCTGGAATATTTGCTCTGAAGTCCAGATATACTTAGCCTGATCCGCTGCCACAAACTCCAATTTTGGGCAGATACTAAAGGCTTCCCGGGAAGGCATTCCGGAATGAATCCCTAAGGCCTTCGCCGCATAACTTGCCGCGCAAACTACCGTGCGCATTTTATTGCCGCGTGAGCCAACAATCAAAGGCTTATCTTTCAGCCGGGGATTAATTGCCTGCTCAATTGAGGCAAAAAAAGCATCCATATCAACATGCAGAATCATAAAAACCTCATGAAAACACGGGGACGGTTCTCGTACGAGAACCGTCCCCTAGATTTAATTTATAATTTTATCTATCTGCCAGCGGAAAGTGGAATTATCAAATGAGATTTGGTACATTTGGCCTGCGCAAAGTACGGAAAAATAACTAATCAAAGCCTGTCCAATACGTTCCTGCCAATTATAGGTAACATTCTCAATCGGGTATTCTTTATTATTCCAAGTAAAACTTTTGGGTAAAATTTTAGCGTGCTTAAAATACGCCAAAACTTCAATGCGCTCATTTAAAGCATCCGGATTAAATCCGGAACTTTCCGGCTCAAACCTGTCCCAGCGGGCCTTAGGGCTAAAACTATTCTGGTTAATTTTTTGCATAATCCATGTAGCGGAGGTTTAAACCTCCGCTACTTATAATTAATACTTTCTAATTACTGTGATTAATTTCCCAATGACTTTAAACTCTTCAAAGATTGGCGGGTAATTTGCATTGGCCGCTTCCAGGTGAAACTTACCGGCTTTATTACGCAATCTTTTTAAAGTAACTTCATTATTATCTAGCAGCGCGGCAACGATGTCATTATTATTAGCATCCGGGCGTTTCTTAATCACAGCAATATCACCATCCAGTATCCCGGCATCAAGCATGCTATCGCCTTTAACCCTTAAAGCAAAAACATCATCAAAGCCTAAACGCCCCAGAAACAAATCATCAGCATCCACATAACCCTGGATTTCTTCATAAGCCAAATTCGGTTTACCGGCCATAATCGTGCCAATTATAGGGATCTTATTAAAACTTGCGCGTTCAGTTAACTCAATTGCCCTGGATTTATTATTCATCCGCTTCACCAAACCTTTCTGCATTAAAGCCTTTAAATAATCCCTGACTGTCCCGGTAGATTTAAACCCCATCTCCTCTCCTATTTCCCGGATTGTAGGAGGGAGCCTCTCCCCTATCCGTTTCCGAATAAAATTAAGCACCTTTTCCTGCTTCGCTGTCAAAAATGGCTTATTTTCCATAGTTTAAAATTACTCTTATTTTAATTGTTTGTTTCTTTATTATTCTTGGTTAAACCTAACAAAAACTATGGACCATTTTGTTGACGTCAACGAAATGGTCTGCAATATTCTGCCCAGACCTTAAACATGCAATACTAAAAATTAATCTCAACGTAAGTTATCGAATCAGTCAGTTCGCCCAGCTTCGTTCCTAAACTGGTCGAATTCGACCAGTTTAAAACCGGGATTGTTCAATTTTTCCCATAGGCCCAGAAATTCAATAGTGCTCCTGCTTCGTAACCAATTTTTAACAATATCAGCAGGCGCATCACTATTTCTGTATTTGGCAATATCAGTCAAAGATATGTAATTCTGCTGTTCTCTGGATATTATGGAAATATCTCTACCTTGAACATATAATATTTCTGCCATTTTCTGCCTCCTCCACTCTTTCAGCATGTTCCTTTTTGAAACTAACCGGGATTTTCGAATAGTTACTTCCAAAAACACATTACCACACATTTGTGTGGTTTGTCAAGAAAAAAATTATCTTTTCAACGCCATGATCAAAATTTCTTTCTCTAAATCTAAAATCATTTTCTTCTTCCTGTTCCCAAATACATAACCGCCTATTTTTTTATCGCTTCTCACCACACGGTGGCAAGGGATTACTAATGGATACGGATTATTCTTTAATACTGTCCCTACTGCCCGGCAAGCGCGGGGAAATCCGCATTTTTTAGCTACCCATTGATAAGAACGCACCGTACCCAGCGGTATAGCTGAGACTACCTTATAAACCCTCGCGGCGAATGTGGTCATGAAGGGCTATCCCTCTACGCCAAAAGAGAACAAATAGTTACTAACATTAACCCTGTCCTCTTGGGGAACGTCCCCGTTACCCCTAGTTTCAATTAGCGCTTTTAATATTACTAAAGCTATGGTATACTTATCTTATGAGAGAAAAAACGCTGATAAAAACCAATGCATACCTAAAAAATAGCAAATTATACAAGAAATCGCTATTTATTAATGTTTCTTCTTCTTCTTCTATTGAACTTGGAACGCTCAGTCCAACCATTATCAACGCATTAAAAAAAAGAAAAAACACCAAAAACTATCTTTTATCATCTTGACGAGAAAGAGTAACCTCTAATATCTCTTTAAATATTTCCTCCATAGGCTTGTAATTCTTATCTAACCCTGCGCGGACAGCTGTAAAATATTTATCTTTTTTCTTCCGCTTAATAGTACTAAAATCTAAAAGCGGTAAACCTGCCTGTAGAGCCATTAAAGTTGCTATCAACCTGGCAACCCTTCCATTACCTTCTCTGAAAGGATGAATTAAAATAAATTCCACCTGAACCTCTGCCAACGCCCTGATAATTTTATTCTTATCTCTAAAATTACAGGGAGTATATTTAGCCAATTGGCCTTTTTCGAATTCTTCCATAAGCTGAGGTATACACGCTGCAGCCGCAAAATGGAAGCTCCCCTTGCTAATGTTAACACTTCTATATTGCCCTGCCCAAGGATAAATTTTACCTAACCATATTTTATGCATCTGACAGATGTTTTTGGCTGTAAAACGATGACTTGTTTCATATTTTCTAAAAAGAGCGTCTTCTGTCTGTTTTAAAGCAATTGTCTCCAAGCGATCCATCTCAGATTTTTTATTAATGCCCAGCATATTTTTAATAACTAACTTGCGCGACCCGGACTCATACTGACCTTCAGATAAACCGCTAACATCATATTTTTCACCCATTTTCATCCTCGTTTGCTGTCTACTATTTCACCTTACCCCCGTTTTTTCAGCGACAGTGACCTCAGCAACAGGATTAATTAACTTTAGGCTGTAATGTGCCTAAAAAATAGTATAATACCCAAAGGAGGCCACTATTGGAAACTATAATGAATATAAACCCAAAGAAAGAACGCTTAAAACTTACACCAGAGCAACTTTTCAACATATACCTGGAATGCAATGCTCCGGGCGCTCCGGTAAAGCCGATCATGGAACGCTACGGTTTAAGGCCTTGGAACCTAATTGCTATACGCAAGAAAATCAAAGCCGCGGCTATGGAAGCCCTTGCCCATTCCGGAAAACAAGGACGGAAGCAGCAGGTCATACCCGTAGAGCAATATCAAAGAATATCCAGAGAACTCGACGAGACCAAAGACGCGCTTGCTGCCGTAGGGCACGAGCTATCCTTGTTAAAAAAAAGAACGAATTAGAACTTAAAGGGCCGCTAAACGGCCATTTCAAACTTGAGGTCAAAAGAGCTGTGATTACTGTCATAAACGATACCGTTGTTCAAGGACTCTCCCAGAAACGCGCCTGCCGGATATTCGGAATTGCTCCCAGGAAATTCCGCAGGTGGGCAAATCCTAAACCGCTTAGGCCACGCACCGCATGGAACAAAACGCTTGCGCGCGAACGCGATGCAATTGAAGCCGCTGCCTGGGAACCTGAACTTATCGGTAAGCCGGTAAGCCATATCTTTGTTCACGGACATGAGTCCGGCAAGTTCTTTGCTTCGTTATCGACGGTCTATCGCACATTAAAAGATAAAAACATGGTTGAACCAAGAAAATCCTGGCATAGAACAACGCCCTATGTCAACGCTCATGCGCTCCTAGACGAAGGTTTTTCACTCCTCTGTTATGACGGCACGCAGTTTAAGACGGATTCCGGTATAATTGTGTGGGCTATCCCGGTAATGATCCTGCCTCAGAGATACCTACTGCATATCGGGCATTCCCTAAACGGAGTATCTTCTAGTGATCTTACGCAATCCATCAAGGAAGCATACGCCCTACTACCGGAACACTTGACGATAAAACTCGTTGCCCATTCCGATAGAGGCTCCGCGATGAAGGCATCGTCTACGAAACAGGTTATCAAAGAGCTACTTGGAGCACCCGTCCATTTTGGACGGCCACATACGCCGGACGATCAAGCATGGATAGAAGCATTTATTAAAACGCTCAAATATCACCGGGATGCTCCGCAGTCATTCAAGCTGGTTGATGATATTCTTCAATGGCTTAACCGCGCCCCGGATATCTACAACAACGATCCTCACAGTTCCTTAAGCTACGTTACCCCGCTTCAGGCACTGTCGGGCCAAAAGGAGGTGATCTTAAATCAACGAAAACAAAATCTGTTACCGATTTTTTAAAAGTGCACTATTTATAAATTAAAAGTGCACTATCTTTAGTAGTTCTGTTTTAACCTTTTGGATGTCCAAAAGCCTGTCTTTATGCCAGAATCTTACTTCTGATAATCCGCCAGTGGTATAAG
>JAUYBI010000052.1 GCA_030693145.1 Candidatus Omnitrophota bacterium | reverse complement strand
GAAGTGATTGTCATAGAGGTTAAAGAGTCCGCATGGATAGAATCAGGGAAATTGGAACGGCAAGAAAAGTGGGAATACCCGCCTAAGGCTATCCGTGAAACGCTGGCCAACGCAATTGCGCATCGGGATTATCGGTCAACTGCCAAGGTTCAAGTGAGGATATTTGATGATAGGATGGAATTTTGGAATCCCGGCAGATTGCCGGAAGGATGGACCGCGGAGATGCTCACGAGAAAGCACGAATCTCTGCCGCCGAATCCTTTGATTGCCAAGCAGTTTTTCTGGATAAAATACGTAGAGGAAGTCGGGTCCGGAACAAACAAGATCGTTAAGTGGTGCCGGGAATGGGGTTTGCCGGATCCGGTTTTTGAATATACAGGAACGAGCATCGTGGTTACGCTTAAAAAGGCTCCGGAAGCCGCTGGAAAAACGGCTCAGAAAACTAGGGAGAAAACTAGGGAGAAAACATTGCGTTTTATAAGGGAAAATCCAGCGATAACGATTTCTGAACTTGCGGAAAAGTCAGGCCTTACTACTAAGGGAGTGGAGTGGAATATTAATAGGATGAAGAAAGTAGGGTTAATTCGCCGCATCGGCCCCGATAAAGGCGGGCATTGGGAAGTTAGCAAAATAGAGGATGTTTCAATTTTGGAGAGAAAGCTGTAGTATTTGTTTTATAAGCACCTGACAATTATGAGATTACGTACACTGTCTATGATTTATGATTATCAGGAATTAAAAGAAGGCTTAGTGGCCCAAATCCCCTATGGGGCAATGGAAAAAAACGGAGTTGTGCCGGCTATGCTGCGCAAGCACAATGAAAGAGGTTTTGATATTTGGCTTTTACTTTTAAGGGATTTCGATGGCAATGCCGAGGGCGTGGTAGATACAAATTACGAAGCGCTGGCGGATAGCCTAGGGTTGTTAAAGGATATGGATCGGTTAACTTATCGCAGAGAAATAAACCGAAAGCTTCGGGGTTTAAATAAGCTATACAAATTGGTTGAAACAGATACTAAATATGGCCAACCGCTTAAAATAAGGCTGTTAAAAAAAATTGAAGGAGAGAGTTTTAGCATTCCCAGGACATATTGGGATTATGGTTGGGCGAATAGATTGAATATGGACGCTAAGATATATCTTTTAATTAATTTAGCGGTGTTGGGGCAGAATCACCAGTTGCCGGAATGGTCGATTCCTCGCCTGTGGATTTCTGAAAAATATGGGATAGGTATGAGTACGCTTTATTTGGGAATGCAGGCCTTAAGGGATTTTAATATAATTGATGTTAAGTGCAGCCAGATTGACGCGGGGTATGAGAATAGAATGCCTTCTACAACAGTTTTTCTGGGGCTATATGATATGCGGGAATTTGAGCAAAACTTGGCGCGCCTTGAGGATACCTATGGCAGGGAATTAATAATTAAGAGCAGGGAGTACGCGATTGTGGTTTTTAAAGGTTATGATTTAGAAGTAATTGAGGAGATAGCTAAACGGATTAACATTAATGGCGCGGCTAATGTGGATAAGGCTTTTAAGATAGTTGAGCAGAAAAGCCCGGATAATCCAAAAAGAATATTCGGCTATGTAATCGGGATTTTAGATAAGATGAATAAAATAGGGGACGCTTCTATTTTTCCCCGAGTCTAACGCAAGAAAAATAGACGCGTCCCCTAGATTTGAAAGAGGATTTGAAAGAGAAAGCCATAGTATGTTTTGTAACTACCTGACAATAATGAAATTACGTACACTGTCTATGATTATTGCTGATCGTCTCGAAGTGTGGAATCCGGGTGAATTGCCTCCGGGGTTGACTTTCGAAGGATTGAGGCGGCCTCATGCATCTATTCCGCGTAATCCTTTGATTTGTGAGCCGGCGTTTCTTGCTCATTATGCGGAAAAGGCGGGCAGTGGCATTCTTGATATGATTAAGTTGTGTAAGGCGGCGGGTGTTTCTGCGCCTATTTTTAGGGAGGATGGCGGACAGTTTGTGCAGACTTTATGGAGAGCGAAAAAAAATCTTCCGACCCAGTCGCCGACCCAGTCGACTGATCCGGTCAAAAGTGTTGTCCTTGTCTTGAAACAGGGAGAAAGGTCTTCCGGAGAATTGCGTCAGATATTGGGGATCAAACATCGACCGACGTTCCGTAAAAACTATTTGCATCCAGCTTTAAAGTCGGGTTTGGTTGAAATAACTCTTCCCGACAAGCCAAATAGTCGTTTGCAAAAATACCGCCTTACTAAAAAAGGCATTATATATTTGAAGAAACAATCGAGTGTTATTGCGAGGAGGGCGAAGCCGTAGTATTTGTTTTGTAACTACCTGACAATTGTGAAATTAGGTACACTGTCTATGGATTCTATGGATTCAACTATCTATCTACCTGGTTTTTTGATGTCTATTGGAGTAATGCTATTCTTTTTAATTCTTGGGATTTATAAGTTTCGGAAAATGGAAAAAACTTTCGCGGATATTATTTAGGAGCTGCCCAATTGATTACATTGCGAGAATCAGAAACAGTTGAATTTAAAAGATCCACCGCCGAGCTTAAGAAGGCGGTTATCTCGATTGTGGCTATGCTTAACAAACATGGCCGGGGAGAGGTCTACTTTGGCATCGATGATGATGGAAAAGTTTTGGGTCAACCTACCGGACGTATGACGCTGAAGGATATCGCTCAAGCGGTTGTCGATAATACCGAGCCGAAGGTTTTTCCAAAGGTCGAGACGAAGAATATTGATGGTAAAGATTGTGTTGTCGTTGATGCGCATGGGATCAACAGCCCTTATTTCGCGTATGGACGGGCGTATATTCGTGTTGGTGAGTCGGATAAAGCATTGAGTATTCATGAGATTGAGATGCGCATTTTGAGTAAAAAGAAACTGCTTTGGGAACTTGAGATATCAAAGAAGACGGTCGCTGACGTAAATGAGGATGTGGTCAGGGATTTTATGCGTAAGGCCAAGACCGCCAAACGTATTGACTTTGATTTTGTTGATGTTAAGACAACCTTAAACAAGCTTCACCTTTTTGACAAAAAGCAAATGACTATGGCTGCTGAAGTTTTGTTTTGTGATGAGAATCCCATAGAAATTCAGGCTGCGATATTTGCAGGGATCGACAAGCTGACTTTTTTGGATATTAAACAGTTTAAAGGAAATCTCTTTAGTTTGCGTCAGCAAGCGGAGGTTTATGTTAATGAGCATATGAAGTGGCGCGCGGATTTGAGCGAAAGCCGCCGCAAGGAGATCCCGGAGATCCCGGTTCGGGCGCTTTCCGAGGCGATCGGTAATTCGCTGTGCCATCGTGATTTTGCCAATCCCAAAGGGAATGAAGTAGCGCTTTTCAAAGATAGGATTGAGATCTATAATCCAGGGCTTTTTCCAGTCGAGATCGATCCAGAGGATTTCTTTACGGGCGAAGAGCATTCTATCCTCAGGAATCCCTTGATCGCGGAGATAATGTACAAGTCCAAGGATATCGAGAGATGGGGAAGTGGCTTGAAGAGGATCCATGAAGAGTGTGTGACTGCAGGGATTCGGGTTGAGTATAAACGCCTTAAGACCGGTTTCGTCGTTGTATTTCATCGGCCCAAGTGGGAAGATGGCGAGGGACTTGCAGTAGCAGATAAGGGCATAGAAAAGGTCGGAGAAAAGGTCGGAGAAAAGGTCACGAAAAACCAAAGGAAAATTCTGGATGAGCTCGGACGAAATGCTTACATGAGCGCAAAGGATCTTGCGTTGGCAGTCAGGATTTCTCCTCGTAAAATTGAAGTGAACCTTCAAAAACTTAAACAAAAAGGCATTCTCAAGCGTACCGGCCCCGATAAAGGCGGGCATTGGGAAGTTAGTAAAATAGGTGACGTTTCAATTTTGGAGAGAAAGCTGTAATATGTTTTGTAACTACCTGACAATTATGAGATTACGTACACTGTCTATAAAATCTATTTCAATCTTAAGCTCAATTGCCACAAGGCATTTCAATATACGGTTAAAAAACAAAAGATCGATAAAATATTCGTTATTCCTTAATGCGAGCCGATATTGATTCCCAAGAAATGAAAACCCTTTACCCAGCTCAAGCATAAAGCGCTTAATTTTTTCAACAAGGCGGCGCTCTAGATCTCGTTCAATCACAGATTTTGTAATATCAAGGAAATCAAGATTATAAACGCTTTTTATGGATTCATCCGCCTGTTCAGTAAGATGAATCGGGAAGGCTTTTAAAAAATTATGTTGTTTCGGCATATATTTTTGATAACGATAAGCGCCGGCTTTAATTTGGTTGAGAAGAACATTTCTCGACCAACCCATCTCAGCCGATGCTTTTAAATAATACTCCCTTTCTTTTTTGTTTTTGATTCGGGAAAAAATGAGTATATTATGTCCCCATGGCAATTCTCCAACAAGCTGTTGGAGAATTGAGTCATTTTTATACTCAAGGTAAAATTGACGCATATACCAGAGGTTTTGGGTTGAAAAGCCAAATGTAGTTTCAAAATCTTCTTTCAAGTCGTTTGCGAGTTTCTCAACTACCGCATCTCCCCATTTATATTTTTTCTGCCTCTCTACAATAGTCCTACCAATATCCCAGTATAGCTTTATAAGCTCTTTGCTAACCGACCTAATTGCCTGAATCCGCGCCGTAACAATGCGCGATTTCATCAAAGCCAAAAACTTCACCGGCAACCCCGGAAAACTAAAAAAAATTAACTATCTTTTAACTGAGAAGGGTTTGGAAGAAAGATTCAGGCTCCTTCAGCATTTTTTACAAATAAAAGAAATTGAATACAATAAATTAAAACAGGATATTGAGAAAATAGGGGGACACTCTGCAAAATAGGGGACGTTTCTATTTTTCCCCGAGTCTAACGCAAGAAAAATAGACGCGTCCCCAATTTTGCACTGTCTATAATTATTGTTTAACCTAGGAAGGCCTTGAGCACAAAGTACAGATTATGCGGCATTTTCTTAAAGAAAGTGTAAAATGAAGAATGAAAACATGCTGGTTATTCGTAATGACCGGTTTGGAGAGTTTCCCAAGAGTTTCTTAAAATGTATTTGACAATTGTTCAAATAGATACTATTATTATGGAGTTGGTAACTCCAATAAAGGACTTATTATGGAAATAATGATACCAAGATTATTTATACCTCCTAAATCTAGTTTTTTTCTTTTTGGGCCGCGCGGAACAGGGAAATCAACATGGCTTAGAAAAAATATGCCAGGTGCTGTTTGGATTGATTTATTGGAAGCAGATGAGTTTCGTTCATATAGCGCTAGGCCTGAACGGCTAAAAGAACTTGTGTTCGCTAGCGAAAGCAAGACCGTAGTTATTGATGAAATTCAAAAAGTTCCCGTTTTATTAAGCGTAGTGCATTCTCTTATTGAAAGTAAACTTGGGCTTCGGTTTATCCTTACAGGGTCAAGCTCGCGAAAATTAAAGAAAACGGGAGCGGATCTGCTCGCTGGAAGGGTGATTAAGCAATCGTTTCATCCTTTTATGGCAATTGAACTTGGCAAGAAATTTAATCTTGTTTCCGCGCTAAAGCAAGGCCTTTTGCCGCTTGTGTTTTCTGCTGTTGATCCTAGCGCGGTATTAAGAACTTATGCTTCATTATATGTCCGGGAAGAAGTGCAAGCAGAGGGGTTGGTGCGTAACATTGGTAATTTTTCAAGGTTTCTTGAAGCGATCAGTTTTTCGCATGGGGCGTTGCTTAATACAAGTAATGTTGCCAGGGAATGTGAAGTTGAAAGGAAAGTGGTAGAATCGTATATTACGATTCTTGAAAATTTACTTTTGGCTTTTCGCGTGCCTGTTTTTTTAAAGAAGGCTAAAAAGGCAATGATTAAACATTCTAAATTCTACTATTTTGACGCGGGGGTTTATCGTTCTCTGCGGCCTTGCGGCCCTTTAGATAGGCCTGAAGAAATAGAAGGAGCGGCGCTCGAAGGGTTGGTTGCCCAGCATTTGGTAGCTTGGAGTTCTTATCGCTGGGAAAAAAACAAAGTTTATTTTTGGAGGACTGCATCTGGTTCTGAAGTTGATTTTGTAGTATATGGAGAAGAGGTTTTTTGGGCTATAGAAGTTAAGAATGCCGCGAAGATTCGACCGGAAGACCTTCGTTCGTTAAGAAGCTTTAAGTCTGAGTACCCGCAAAGTAGCGCTTTTTTATTGTATCGTGGAAAAGAGAGATTAATTAAAGATAATGTGCTTTGTATTCCTTGTGATGAATTTTTGACAAATTTAGATCCTAGAAAAATAGACGCATCCCCTATTTTGTAGTCATTGCGACCCGCCAAGATTTGTGGCGGGGAAGCAATCTCGTCATAAAAATCTCATCATATTTCTTGACTTTTTCTCTCCCGTTGGTACAATATCGGTTCAATGACTGAACAGCCCCAAAAAGAAGATACCCTCTTTATTCTCAAAGAGTTAGAAGCCAACCCAAATACTACCCAGAGGGATCTTTCTAGCCGTCTAAACTTCTCCTTAGGTAAAACTAACTATCTTCTACGAGAACTTATCCTAAAGGGGTTTATCAAAGCCAAAAACTTCACCGGTAACCCCGGTAAACTAAGAAAAATTCAGTATCTTCTAACCGAAAAAGGCCTGGAAGAAAGATTCAAACTTCTTCAGCATTTTCTACAAATAAAAGAAATAGAATACAATAAATTAAAACAGGAGATGGAAAAAATAGGGGGACACCCTGCGAAGCAGAGTGTCCCCCTATCGTAGTATTTGTTTTGTAACCGCCGAGCATTAATGAGATTACGTACACTGTCTACGAATTAAGGAGGCGTAAATGGAAAATCAACAATACATCCAGGAAGATGAAATTGACATCAGGGAATATATTAACGTCATAATCAAGCGCAGAAAGCTCATCTTAAGCATATTTATTGCCGCGGTAGCTGTGGCTGCCATCGTTA
>JAUYBI010000051.1 GCA_030693145.1 Candidatus Omnitrophota bacterium | reverse complement strand
AGGGTGGGTTTAAACCCACCCTACTATTGTTAATAATAAAGAAAATCAGCTTTAATTATTTTCCGATACAAAAATCCGTGAAAATTCTATCCAGCAGGTCCGCGGAAAAATTTTTGCCTAAGATCTTGTCCAGATAAACACAGGCGTCTTTTAAATTTTGCGTGATGAATTCTATGGACAGTTTATCCGCCAAGATAACCCGGGCTTCGCCAACCAGCTTCTGGGCATCCCGGAGAGCATGAATATGCCTGAGATTACTGACTAGGATAAACTCCGGGCTAGGCAGTTTCCCCTGATAAACAAAATCATAAAGGGCATCCTCCAGGAGATTAAGATTTTTTCCCGATCTGGCCGCCAGCTCCACAACTTTAGAAAATACCCCGGTAATTTCATCTTTTTCAATACGCGCCTTTAAATCAATTTTATTAACTACCGCGATAACATTTTTATTTTTTACTTCCTTAATCAATTTTCGGTCTTCCTGATCCAATTTGCGGCTGGCGTCAAATAAAATAATTACCAGATCCGCTAAGCTCACTTGTCTCCGGGCGAGCCTTACCGCTTTGCGCTCAATCAGATTACGCGGCTTAAGGATCCCGGCAGTATCCACGATCCTCACCGGAATACCTTTGATGTCGATTAACTCTTCAATTGTATCGCGCGTAGTTCCGGCAACCGGAGTTACAATCGAACGCTCTTTCTTAAGCAAAGCATTTAAAAGCGAAGATTTTCCGACATTGGGTTTACCGCAGATAACCACATGCAGGCCTTCGCGCAGGATCCTGCCACCGGAGGCACTGCTTAATAACGCGTTTAACTGCGCGTCAATAGACGTAAGGCTATGCGCTATTTCTGTCAAATCCTGAACCGGGATACCTTCTTCGGGAAAATCAATATTTGCTTCCAGGATTACTAAGATATTTAACAGCCCCCGGCGGATTTTATTGATCTCGCCGGATAGGCTGCCGCTTAACTGCCCTAAACTTATTTTAAGCGCGGACTCTGTTTTGGCGCGAATAATATCAATCACCGCTTCCGCCTGGGCCAAATCCAGGCGGCCGTTTAAAAACGCCCGTTTAGTAAACTCACCCGGGTCAGCTAAACGGCAGCCATGTTTAAGCGTTAGCTCCAAAATCTTACGCAAAGACAACAGGCCGCCGTGACAGTTTATCTCCACAACATCCTGGCGGGTATAAGATTTAGGGCCGCGCATAACTGTAAGCAGGACCTCATCAATAATTTTATGCTGATCAACAATTTTACCGTAATGCAGCGAATAGCTCTTAAAATGCTCCGGCTTATTTTTATCCAGTCCCACAAATATTTTACTAGCAATCGCTAAGGATTCCGGGCCGCTAAGGCGGACAATACCAATACCCCCCTCGCCAAGGGCGGTTGAAATTGCGGCAATTGTATCTTGAGGGCTATCTTCCCACATCTCTAAATTCTCCGGCCACAAATAATGAACCCGTGACTAAAATTAAATCCTTTTCCCCGGCTAAGCTTTTGGCTAAAAGTTTAGCTTCTTTTACGCTTGGCGTCAAATGCAGTTTTCTCTTAAAATATCCGGCTAACTTCTCCGGATCAGCTGCCCGGGAAGTTGCGGCCCGGGTAAGAATAATCTCATCGGCCAGAGGGCTTAGTGTTCTGCATATTCCGGCAATATCCTTATCCGCTGAAATCCCCAAGACTAAAATTAGTTTTCTATATCTTCCGCCGAAGGCGGATCCGCCACGATTTGTGGCGGAAAAATTATCTTTTATTGTTTTTCTCAAAACCTGCGCGGAAGCCAAATTCTGCGCGCCATCTAAAATAATTAGCGGATTTTTTTGAATCACCTCGCATCTGCCGGGCCAAATTGTGTTATAAAGGCCCTTGCGGATTGCCCGGCTGCCGATATTAAAACCGTAAAAGCTCAAAACCTCAACTAATCCTACGGCCAAGGAGGCATTGGCCATCTGATGGGCCCCCAAAAGGCGCAGGCGCAGATGCTTATAAATTTTACGCAAACCTTTGATGGTAAACCCCGGCCCGGCCTTAAAATATTTTATCTGCCTGCCCACTTCAAAAAACCTGGCCTGAAATTTTTTACAACGATTATAAATAACTTTTGCCGCCGCTTTATTTTGCAAGGCGGAAATTACGATTGCCCCTTTACTTTTGATGATCCCTGCTTTTTCTTTGCTTATCTTTGCCAGGGTTTTACCTAACTTCTGCGTATGTTCAAGGCTAACCGGAGTAATCCCGCAAGCGAGGGAGTTGGCAGTATTAGTAGCATCAAGCCTGCCGCCCATGCCGGTTTCTAAAACGGCAAAATCAATTTGCTCGCGCTTAAAATACAGGAAAGCTATAGACGTATAGGCCTCAAAGAAAGAAAGCGCTCCGTATTTTGATTGACGGTTATATTTATTAATCACCGGCTTTAGTTCCTGAACTAAACTTAATAATGCTCCTTTGGAAATCATGCCTTCGAAATCTTTGGCCGGGCTTCTTTTCCTTAAAACAAGCGGGCAAAGAATCCTGATGCGTTCCCTGAAATCATTTAAATGGGGCGAGGTATACAGCCCGACGCAAAAACCCGCCTCCCTGAGAATGTAAGCCATAAAAGCGCAAGTTGAGCCTTTACCTTTGGTGCCGGCGACATGAATAACGCGCAAGGACTTTTGGGGGTTCCCGATTAGAGACAAAAAATCCCGCACCCGTTCCAGCTTGATTGTTTCTTTATAAGAATAGTTTATGTTTTTTTCGTAGTTAGCGAGGGAGTTAAGGTATCTTATTGCTTCCGGATAAGTCATCTTTTAAATCCAGGGGACGCCTGCCTGCCGGTAGGCAGGGTTCTGTTTTTTAATAGCAACAGTAGGCGAGGTTTAAACCTCCCCTACTGTTTTGAGAAAAAATAGAACCGTTATTTCTAATGCTTAAAGTGCCTTATGCCTGTAGTAACCATAGCAATTTTATATTTATCGCAAGCGGCAATAATCTCTTGATCGGCAATAGAACCTCCGGGGTGGATGATGGCTTTGGCCCCGGCTTTATGCGCCCAGGATATCGCATCCGCCTTAGGGAAAAAGGCGTCTGAAGCCAAACAGCAACCCTGTTTAAGTTTAGAAGATTTGGTTTTGGCAATCATTACCGCGTCTACGCGGGACATTTGCCCGGCGCCGATACCCACGGCCGCGGTCCCGGAGGCTAAAACAATCGCGTTAGATTTTACGTGTTTGGCTACCTTCCAGGCAAAAATCAAACTTTGCATTTGAGCCTTGCTGGGTTTTTTCTTAGTCACTACTTTAAGATTATGGGTATCCAGAGTAAGCAGGTCAGGCGTCTCTAAAAGCATGCCGCCGCTAACCCGCTTCATTTGCAGGTCATTAACCACGCTCCAATCATTCAATTCCAGCAGGCGTAAATTTTTCTTTTCTTTAAATAGCTCCTGGGCTTCCGGATCAAAACCCGCGGCGATAATGCATTCTAAGAATCCGCTTCTAATGATTAACTTGGCTGTCTTTAAGTCCATTCTTCTGTTTAATGCCACAATCCCGCCAAATGCCGAAAGTTTATCCGTTTTCCAGGCATGCAAATATGCTTTACTTAATTCTTTATCTTCGGCAACGCCGCAGGGATTATTATGCTTAACGATCACCGCCGCGGGATTTTGGAATTCCTTGGCTAACTCCACGGCAGAATTAAGGTCCAAAATATTGTTGAAAGAAAGTTCTTTGCCTTGTATCTGCTTAAAATTAATCAAGCCTGCGCCAGCGCCTTTTTCTTTATAGAAAGCGGCTTTTTGATGCGGATTCTCCCCATAGCGTAAATCCTGAATTTTTTCAAAAGCTAAAACCAACTCCCGGGGAAAATCACCGGTTAACTTATTGGCTTTAAAATTACCGCTCAAATAATTATAAATTGCCGCGTCATATTTGCTGGTATGGCCATAAACTTCAATACCTAATTGACACATTAAATCCTCAGACAGGCAGCCATTATTCTTCTTTAATTGGGCAATTACTTGAGGATAACGCTGCGGATTACAAATTACCGCTACAGACTGATAATTCTTAGCCGCCGAGCGCAGCATCGCCGGCCCCCCAATATCAATATTTTCAATAACTTCTGAAATGCTTACGCCGGGTTTCTGCGTAGTTTTTTCAAAAGGGTATAAATTAACGACCACCATATCAATCAACCCGACATTCTGCTCATTTAATTTGCGCAGATGCTCAGGGTTATTGCGTAAGGCAAGCAGCCCGGCGTGAATCTTAGGGTGCAGGGTTTTTACCCTTCCGTCAAGTATCTCGGGGAAACCCGTATACGCGGAAACCTCCGTTACCGCAATGTTATTTTCCAGCAGAAGCTTGGCTGTGCCGCCGGTAGAAATAATTTCTACGCCAAAATTCCTTAATTCTTTAGCGAGCTCCAGGATACCGATTTTATCTGATAAACTAATTAGGGCCCTTTTTATTTTAATCATTTGAGAAATATAAGTTATCCACATCTGTAGGGGAGGTTTAAACCTCCCCTACTCTATCCGTCATTCAGCTTATTAACATCAGTAGGGTGGGTTTAAACCCACCCTACTAAAAAGTCAACAAGGTTTGTTACATTATCTTACTTATTAAACCTAAAATTAACTAAGTCCGCGTCTTGCATAATGTAATCTTTTTGTTCTAAACGCATTTTCCCGGCTTGTTTGCTTTGAGTTTCTCCACCGCAAGCTATAAAATCAGTAAAACTAATAATCTCCGCGCGGATAAAACCTTGCTGGATATCGGAATGGATAACTCCGGCTGCCTCCCAGGCGGTGGTACCTTTTTTAATCAACCAGGCGCGATTCTCCTTATCGCCTACAGTTAAAAAACAGATAAACCCGCTTCCAGCTAAAACTTTAGCCAAGAGGCTGCCCGGATCTTGCAGCTCTTCTTTATTGATCACGACCACCGGTTTAAGCGTAAATAAACCGTATCCGGAAATAATTTCTTTTTCCGGGCCGGTTAAACCCAGCGTAGAAATAAACTCTTCTTTTTCCAAAGCTTCCTTCATCTTATTTAAGATTATTTTTTCATTCTCCGCCGGAGCCTTGGCTAAACGGGCCTCCACAAAATCCAAATCTTTAAGAATCAGGTCCATCTTGGCATCGCCGGGAATAATGATAATCTCTGCCTCCAAAGCCCCCTCCTGGCCCACTAACTCCACCTGAGAATAAGTTTTCTTCTTGGCCTGGACTAATTTATCTGCCTGATCCAGCCTGGTTTCTTTAACATTATGCTTGCCTAAAGTAATCTCACTAATCGCAAACGCGCTTATTTTCACTAAAACACCTTCTTTCTTAAGAATCCGGGGTCCGTTTCTATTTTTCCAACAAATTAAACGAAGGAAAAATAGAAACGGACCCTTTATTTACTATTTTTCCTTGTACATCTGTAGGGGAGGTTTAAACCTCCCCTACAGATGTGGATAATTCGCAATGACTAAAAAATTATTCCAGGTAGGTATAAATCTTACCCTTGTAATTACGCAATACATATTTACCCTTGGCCTGGGAAAGAATATAATTCGGCCCCACGGGGATTTTTCCGCCGCCGCCCGGGCCGTCGATGACATAGATGGGGACCGCATAGCCGGAGGTGTGGCCGCGTAATTTCTCGATAATATTTATTCCCACGGCTACCGGGGTACGAAAATGCTGCGTACCCCTAACCGGATCACACTGATAAATATAATATGGCCTGACCCTAATCTGCAGCAGATCATGCATCAGGCGTTTCATAATAAATGGCCGGTCGTTAATCCCCTTAAGCAACACGGTTTGACTGCCTAAAGGTATACCCCCTTCAGCCAGCAGATCACAGGCATTTTGGCAACGCCTAGTAATCTCTTTGGGATGGTTGAAATGAATGCTCATCCAGACCGGTGAATATTTTTTAAGCATCAGGACTAATTTTTCAGTAACCCGTTGCGGCAAAGTTACCGGAATGCGCGTACCGATCCTTAGTAATTCGACATGCGATATCGCGCGAATTTTTGAAATTAAAGATTCTAATACCTCATCTTCCAGAGTAAGCGGATCTCCTCCGGAGATTAATACATCCCGGATCTTACGGTTAGATTTAATATATTCTAATGCGGCGTCAAATTTAGTTTCCGGATTAAGGTCTTTTTCTTCGTGATCCCCGACTAAACGCCGGCGGGTGCAGTGCCGGCAATACATCGCGCAATGTTCCGTAGACAATAACAGGACCCTATCCGGATACCGGTGGACTAAATGCGGCGCGGGAGAATCGCGGTCTTCGGCACAGGGATCAGCCATTTCATGCGGAGAAACAGTAAATTCATCATTTACCGGAACAGATTGCCTCCGAATAGGGCAATTTGGATCTTCAGCATTAATCTGGCTTGCCCAATAAGGAGTAATCGCCATGGCTAACCTGCCTTTGGCTTTATCGATCCCCTTTTCCTCTTCCGGAGTAAGCTTAATAATCTGAGCTAATTCTTCTTTGGCGCGGATCCTGTGTTTGAGCTGCCAATGCCAATCTTCCCAATCCAAAGGATTAACGTCTTTATAAAGAGAGATCTGCTGATAATCATGCGCGCGTTTCGCCGGCCGGTAAATAACGGGAGTTTCAATCTGCTCTTTCTGGCTCTCTAAGCTTGCGGGGTTATTCAATTTAAGCCTTATTCCTTTCCGAGGCGCTAATGAGTATGGCCTCAATAAGATCTTCATATTTCATCCCGGCAGCATAAGCCATGATCGGGAAATTAGATTCTTTAGGATCCAGCCCCGGCAGGGGATTGATCTCTAAAACATAGGGCACATTATTCATATCCAAACGGATATCTGTACGCGAAATATCCAAACAACCCACAGCCCGGTGTGTACGCAAGGCAACATCCTTAACTTTTTCTTCAATATCTTTGTCCAGCCTGGCCGGGCAATAAAACTCCGGAACTAACCCTAACTCTCTATTCCCCTGAAATTCTTTCATTTTCCAGGAATAAAAGTACTCTCCGCTTTTTTTACAATTAGAGAAGTCAATCTCTAAGATCGGTAACACGCGTGTTTTCCCATTTTCCAGGATACCCACCGTTAGTTCTTTACCCTCGATAAACTCCTCAACCAAAGCTTCCTGCCGGTAGATATAAATACACTCTTTAACCTTAGTCTTAAGGTCACCCGGGTTATTCACTACATTTGTTTTATTAATGCCTTTTGCCGACCCTTCACAATTGGGCTTAACAATCAGAGGAAACCTTAAATCCGAATCCAAGGCTTCATCCCCCTTGACAAAAAGTTGAAAATTAGGGGTGGGGATATTTTCTGCCTTAAGTATTTTCTTGGTCAATGTCTTGTTTAACGCCAAAGCCAAAGAAAAAGTATCTGAACCGGTATAAGGAATATTTAAATAATCCAACACCGCCGGCACTTCACTTTCGCGGAAACGCCCGTGTTTTCCTTCGGCAATGTTGAACACCATATCCACCCGGTTATTTTTAAAATAGGAGAACAGGGCCGGATATTCCACGTCGATCGCCTCCACGGAATGGCCCTTGATTTTCAAGGCCGAAACAACGGAGTTAATTGTTTCCTCGGAATCGCATTCAGAGAAATAATCCGCCGGCTTTTGCGGATCTTTCTTTTTTAAATTATAGGTTAAGGCAACTCTCACCCAGCGCTTCCTTTCATATTTTTAACCGACTGCTGACTCTCAATAGTAAGGGAGGTTTAAACCTCCCTTACTATATATCCCTACGGGCAAGTTTTGCATTAGCAAAACTTGGGTTCAATTTAACTTATTCCTGACCATGGCGCTGTTTAAAATCTTGCCGACCATTTGTTCATAAGTAATATTGATATTTTTGGCAATGAGCATAAAAACATCTTCCGTAGATAAAGAAGGCAGCGGATTTATCTCTAAGACATAAGGATTGCCGTCATGGTCAACTCGAAAATCGACTCTGCCAAAATCCCGGCACTCAACAGCGCGATAAACCTTTAAAGCCAGATCATCCAGTTTTTTCTTTAAGTCGGCGGTGATCTTGGCCGGGCAGATATACTCTAACCGGTCAGAAGTAATCCGCGCAAAGGTATAAAATTTGTCATTTAATTTTAATTTCCCGTCTATTTTTATCTGCACCACCGGCATCACTTCGGGATTTTCGTTACCGATAATCGCTACGGTAAACTCCTGCCCTGAGATGAATTCTTCAACTAAAGCCGGCTGTTTGTAGGTTTTAGTAATAAAATCCACCTGTTTTTTAAGTTCATCCGTATTTTCGACGCGTGAACTTTCACTTAACCCCTTGGAGGAACCTTCAAAACGCGGCTTAACAATCAAGGGAAATTCACAATGATCCTGATTAATTAAAGCCTCCGCGGAGCTTACTTCGAAAAATTTAGGGGTGGGGATTTTTTCAGCGATAAAAATTTTTTTTGCCATCACCTTATCCAAAGTAAGCCCTAAAGTTAAAGCATCTGATCCGACAAAGGGAATTCCGGCCATTTCCAGCAAAATCGGCACCTGGGATTCGCGATTCCTGCCGGTTAAACCTTCGGAGATATTAAAAACAATATCCACTCCCAAATTGTCAATTTTTTCCAATAAATTAGCGGCATTACCGATTTTCTTGACTTTAAAGCCGTTGGCGGCAATCGCCTCGGCAATAACATTAATTGTCGAAGGGGCATCAAATTCCGCGTTGGCATCAAGCGGATCCCCATCTTTAAATTTATAATCGGTTTTTAAATCGTAGGTTAACCCAACTGTCTTCATAATTTTCTCGAACTCCAGGGGACGCCTGCCTGCCGGTAGGCAGGGTTCTATTTTTTAATAGCAACAGTAGGGGAGGTTTAAACCTCCCCTACTGTTTTGATAAAAAAATAAGGGCTCACTTTCAATTACTTCGCCATGAGCCCTCAAACATCTATCCAATTTTTTCCAACTTAGTAATAAGCCTCCGGTAAATTTACGCAAAATGTAGTAGCTATGCTATTTTTTTACCACAATATATCGGCATTGTCAAGTATTTTTTACTTAAATCCACAAGCCGGTGTTTTTAATTTTATCGTCGGAAGATGCGGTTTATTTAGGGTAAGAATACGGTATTCCATAAAACTAAAACGGGCGGATTTTTTCCGGTGGTAAAAATTTTATTCCGCTATCCTCAAGGCCGCTGATTAATTGGCCAAAATTAGTAAAAACGCAGCCTCTGATGCCCAAAGATTTTGCGCTTTGGACTAATTCCGGCCGGTCATCGACATAAAATATCTCCTGCGGGCTGATACCTAGATCCCGGATCACCCGATTATAGATTTCTTTATCCGGCTTGATTAAACCCATCTGAAAAGAAAGAAAAATCCAATCAAAAACTCCAAATACCGGAAAATTTTTCTGGAGATACTCGTAATGCAGAATGTTGATATTGGAAAGCAGCGCTGTTTTATAATTAGCGCGCAAAGTATTTATTAAACCAAAAACTGAGCGGTTCTTGGCGCTGAGGAAAAATATATCATTCCAAATCGGCTCAAACGAAGCATAGCTAAGTTTCAAATCCAGCATCTGTTTAACCTGAAGATAAAAATCCTCCGGTGTTATTTTTCCGGCCTCAAAGGCTTCTGTCGCGCCAGATTCAAAAAAAAGATCATAGATCTGGCGTGGGGTCTTGAAACAAAAAGCCGCTATCCTCTGCGCTGATCTATAGTGATCGAAATCCACCAGCACTCTACCCAAATCAAAAAGCAAAACCTTAATCTCTTGAGCCATTGGACTAATTCCCCTTACCCGTATTCTTTCTAAAAAGATCCAGAAATTTATCTTCGTACTCCTTATAAACATTCCATTTATCCAGCTGGACTTTTAATTCTTTAGCCTTGGAGATATCCTGGCGGCTTTCCTCAAAAAGCTTCTCAATTTTTTCTTTTACCGAAACAGGCAAGTTGGTAAGCTGGCTTAAAGTCTTTTTGATCAACTCCACCTCTTCCTCGCCGATAGGAGCGGATACCCCGGCGTTACCCAGCTTCAAATACTCCAGCAATTTATTAATTTCATTTTCCATTATCTGCGCCTGCTCTTTTAACGGCGCTACATTTATCTGTATATTCAATATTTTTCCTAAAGCCGCCAGTACCGCCGCGGAGGCCTTGGGATTTTCAATCTGTATAGTATATAGAGGGATCTCCCCCAACAAACAGAATCCTTTTAATTGAGCTTTCTTGGCGATGCCTAAAAATAAACCATTCATCCCGCTGATCTGGCCATCGATTAAAGCCGCGAAATTATATTTCTTTAAGCTTTCTTTTATTTTCTGATCGGTAGCGGCAAACCAAACTCCGGAATCCCGGGTATGATCAGTAGCCTGGGGCATGGAAGCAAAACTCACGATTGACTCTACGCCGAGATCCTTGGCTAGGTTAATAATGGTCTGGGCATAACTATCCGCCTTAGCCAAGTCCGGCTGGGCATTACTTAAAAAAATAACTAAATCATTTTTTCCGGAGCCAGCCCCCTTGGCCGCGGGATTCCTCCAATAGTAGAATTTCCCCTGAGGAAGAAGCGGGACTTCTAAGATCCCGGCTGAAATAACGCTCCCGGAGAGATAAAAAAATTCATCCGGGATAATCCGGGCGAATTCCTGCGCCTTGAGCTCCTGAATCAAATATTCCGCTGCTTTAAATGCCACCTCACCCATTCCCGGCCAAGCAACAATAAGATAGGGTTTCTTAAGCCGGGGTTTTTTAATCATCACTAAAGCGTCCATGTTCTCTTTCTGCCTGCCGACAGGCAAGCTTGCTGACTTTCAACAGTAGGGGAGGTTTAAACCTCCCCTACTCTAACCGATAATTAATAAAAATAACAGAGTTTATTATAGTGTCGTTAACTAAATCTGTATCCTTTTAAAAAAGCTGCTAAAACTTGCGCGCCATTATACAAATTATCCAGGCAGGCATACTCATCAGCCGTGTGGGCGCAACCCTCCGTGCCAAAACCGGTAGCAATAGCCGGAATATTCATCTTTTTAAAAAAAGTTATTACCGTTGCCCCTTCCGAGCCGCTGATGCGCGGCTTAATTTTTAAACTCTTCATCGCGGAAACTAAACTACTTACCAAAGGATGGCCCGGATCAATGTAATAAGGCTGCTGAATCCCCTGAATTTTAATTTTATAATTCCCGGTATACTTGGTAATTATTTTTCTCAAAGAGCGCAAGATTTCTTTCTCGGAGGAGCCGGGGAGGAATCTAAAATCCAGTTCAAATTCACACCAGTCGCTGACGACATTAACTTTATCTCCACCCTTGATCGTCCCCACATTTATCGAAGGCGCGCGCAGGTATTTATTTTTAACATAATGCTTATGTTTGGTTTTAAGATCGATAATTATTTTAGCCGCCAGGTCTATGGCGTTAACTCCTAACCAGGGATAGGCGCCGTGTGCTTTTTTACCAGCCACCCGCACCGATAGGTGCATCAACCCTTTTTGCGTAATTACAATTTCAAAATCATCGGCATCCAGGACAACCGCAGCATCGGCTTTTAAAAGCTTACGCTCAAGCAAGGGCAGCAAACCCAAGGTTGAACCGCTTTCTTCATCAGCAGTTGCCGCGAAAATTAAATCGTAATCAAGTTTAATGCCGTCTTCAACGATGGCGCTGATTGCTTCCAGCGCGCTGGCTAAATTCCCCTTGCAGTCTGTGGCCCCTAAACCGTAAATCCGATTGCCGATGATTTTAGCCCTCAATGCCGAAGTTTTCCAGCTGGCTCCGGCTGGAACAGTATCTAAATGCGGAGTAAGCAGGAGTGATTTTAGGCGTTTTTCCCCCGGCAATACCGCCAAAACATTAACTCTTTTATTACTAAAGGTGTAGGTTTTAATTTTTAATCCTAAGTCTTTTAAATATTTGCCCACAAACCCGGCAATTTTACGCTCATCTCCGGGAGGATTCTGGGAATCCAGGGAAATTAATTTTTGAATAGTTCTTACCAGGCGTTTTCTATTGACCATAAAGGACAAATTTCACATTTAGGATTTTGCTTACGGCAATAATCCTTACCTAATTTTACTAATAGCGCATGATATTCGCCAAACAGCCGCGCATCATGATCAAGATTGCGCATAAAAATATCCTGACACTGGGAATAATCCGTTTCGGCCTTAATTAATCCGTGCCGGGATAATATCCTTTTTGTATATGTATCGACGACAAATACGGGTTTATTTAAAGCGTACAGCAGCATGGAATCGGCGGTCTCCGGCCCAATGCCTTTAACGGCTAACAATTGCGCGCGTAAAGTTTTCAAATCTTGCGCGCCCATCAGCTTAATCTTTGCCGCATAGCGGCCAAAGAAAAATTTAAGAAAACTTTTAAGCCTGGCGGCCTTAACATTATAATACCCCGCGCTTTTAATCAAACCGGCAAGCTGCTTTTGCGGTAACGCATAAAGCTTGGGAGCGGTTAGGAGTTTCTTTTCCTTAAGCATTAAAATTGCCTTCTGGACATTGGACCAATTAGTGTTCTGAGTAAGGATTGCCCCGACCATGATCTCAAAAACACTATCTGCGGGCCACCAATGTTGCGCTCCAAAAACAGCATAAAGCCGCTTAAATATCAGTTTTAGTTTACGCTTCATTCCTTAAGTTCTAAAGGATTAAAGCCATAATAGGCAAAAAGAGTATACGCCGTACCCGATACCGAACCCGTATGGCTGCCCTTAGGAGTTGTCCAGCCATGGCCGGTATCTACTTGATCCAAAGTGGCATAAGGAAGACAGCCTTGGCCTTGGCCGGACGCAGAAGAACTGGAAATAATCATTTTACCCAATTCACTTAAATACATCTGAGCTTTCTTACCATAACCAGCCGCTTTGATTTTATCGCCTTTCTTCAAATAGAATTCTTCCATAATTTTATAAGCGACGACCACCTGCGCTGTCCACTCGGAAGAAACCACGCCGCCCCTGGCAATATGGCGCTGCGGGGCAAAATCAAATCCTGTTATTTTTACGTTCGGAGCATTTACACGCATAAAATTAACCTGGACACTGCAATTCTCTTCTACGAATTCCAGGATCTTATCCGGATCCATGCCTAAGGTTAATAATTTTTCCGGCCCAACCGCGGCAATGCTCCAGGCATAAGTATCGGTGGCAATAGTCGAGTCGCCCTTACCGCGCTTAACCGGTAAATCTGTCCGGTCATAAGTATTCTTCACCATCCAATTGATGGCCTTGGCCGCCGCGTTAGAGTAAATTGTTTTACCCGTAACTTTGGCTAACATATTAAAAAATGCATAGGCATCAAGATTATGCTCGGTAGAATACCATTCTACTATTGGCCCGCCGCGGATACCTCCTCCGGCGTCTTGATCCTGCAGATCAATAATCGTTTCAGCGATATTTTCCGCTAAGCCTAAATAACTTTTATCCTTAGTGCTGTGCATATACTGCATAATGGCCAGGCCCACCCAGAGATTCGGCCCGCTATGTATAATAAATTCTGCCGGAGCGCCATCATCAACATAATAGGCATTTAAAAACCATCCGTTTTCTCTCTTGGCGTTATGGGTAAAAAAATCTAATATTTTCCTGGCCCGGTCAAAATCTGAAAATCTCACATAAGCCTGAACCAATAAAGATAAATCATAAGTAAAGGACCAGTTAGCAATCTCTTGATCCCCTTCAAAACTTGACACTAATCCGGTACTGCTATTTTGATGAATCTTAAGCCATTGATACATTTTGTCAAAGTTTTCTTTCTCCAGCACTATTTTCTTTTGATCCAACTGCGTCAATTCTCTGGCGGCAATATTCTCATCGCGCTTAACCGCGGCCAGCTTACTTCCCAAAACAAGCCTTTCCTTAGCCAGGCTGGCGATCAGGTTATTCAGCTGTTGGATCTGGATTAAATCACCGGCCTGGATTTTTTCCTTTTGAGATTGAATGAATTTAATATGTTCCTGGAGGATTTTTAATTTTGACTCAAAACTTTTCCGCTGGGCGGTCACCTCTTCGATTTTTTGTTTGGCCAGGCTGGAATCATTTAATACTATCGCCAGCTTTTCAATCAACAGCTTATTGCCTTGGATTAACTTAAAGTTTGAATAACTGTTGGCGCCTAAACTTACCGCTAAAATAACAACTAACGCCAAAACTGCCGGAACAAAAAGTTTTTTTAGCCAGGCATAGCGCATAAGCTTATTATTTTGCTCAGCCGGTATATCATCATAATTTATACCAACCAGATACTGGTGTTTATCGCCAAAAACATCTTTCACCCAAACTATGCTGGCCCGCGCGGGAACAGGTTTCCTGCTTATCGGAACATCGATCTCCAGCGATAATTTAATTTCCTTTTTCTTAAGCAGCTCCAATAACTCCGCATCAAGATTATTTATGATCAGGCAAATTCCACCCCAGCTAATATTATTGGTAAATCCCTGCAGCCAGCCGGAAAGAAAAACTCCCCCCTCCGGCTCTTCCAGGCGGAACTGCACCGGGAATACCGTATCCAAACGCAGATATTTTCTATGTTCCGCGGGAATTAATTTTTTATTTTTACGCGCCATTTTCTCTCTCTTGGCAAAAAACTCTTTAGGGGTTCTATTTTATAACAAATAACCGCTAAGGCAAACTTAAATCTTATCCGGAAATTTCAGCAAGGCAGGATTAAAAGCAAACAGGTTGGAGAAATTGGTAAAACCGGCAATCCCTTTCTCCTGGCAAATAATTTTAAGCTTGCTAAAAACCTCCCAGGTCATTTCCACATCGGCAAAAGCCCGGTGCTTCTGTGTTGTTAGCACTCCCAATTCCCTGGCCACAAACCAAAGCGCATAACGCGGCAAACCAGGAAGGAGCCTTCTGGCCATCGTCAACACATCCCAGACAACGCTGCCCGTAATTACCGGTTGCCCCGTTAATTTCAGCTCATTGTTTAAAAAACTTAAGTCGAACTCCGCGTTATAAGAACAAAGGCAGCTGCCTTGAATAAAATCTAAAAACTTAGGCATTACCGTTTCTATCCCCGGGGCGTCTTTTAGCATTTCCGGCGTAATTTTATTTACGGCGAAAGCTCCCGGAGAAATCAAGCGTCCCGGATTAACCAGCGCATCAAATTCCGCTATCCTTTCTGAGCCCTTAACTCTTAAGCCGGCTATTTCCACAATACGGTCCCCGGAAACCGGATTAAGCCCGGTGGTTTCGGTATCAAATATAGTAAGCTCTACGGCGTCAATGTTTTCGGTCATCTCTGGTTACAACATAAGCCGGAATTAAACGTACGGGTTTATAAGCCAGCTTGGTTTTACGTAAATTCTCTACTCCTGAATCATCCATAATATTAATATACTGGTAAGCTTTTAAATCCTGGCTAAACTGGCAAAAGATAAACTGGGCCAGCCCTTTAATCGCCAGATCCGTAATCTCATAAAGTATGCAAAATATATTGTTATTTAGCCGGTAGCCAAAACTAAAAGCCTTAATCTCCTTATCCACCCTGACCACGATGCCCTCTAAATTCAACTGTTTATAATTAACTAACGCGTCCTGGATTACTTTATGATTATCCTCAAGCATACCACAATAAACAGCATCATTACATTGGGCTTTACGTTCTTTGGCCCAGGAGTCAAATAAATTTAAGCAATCCTTCTGGTCTGCCAAACGCAAACAACTTACAGTATAAGCATAATGCTTGATAAAATAATTATAAGCGGCGCGTTGAGATTTAAATTTATTTCCTTTAAGCAGCGCTAAATCGCTGCGCGCACAAAGATAATCCGGATATTTTTCATGGCAGAGATACCCTAAACAGCGATAATAATCCCGTTCCTCCTGCGGGATATTTTCAATGCGCGAGATATCCTTATTTTTATTAATCTTATCCATGACCGCAAAAGCCTGCGGGATAACCCCCGGGCGAGGCCCTGCGGCCAACGGAGGCAAATACATAAAACAACCCACCTGATCGCGAAAAAATATGCAGAGGCTATCCTCAATTACCGCCCATTCAATATCATAGAGCGCCTTCCAAATATAGATATTGGAGAAAGAAAATACCGCCAGTTCATGAATAGAAAAATCCAGGTACCGCTTAAATACCTTCTGATCTTTTAAGAATAGTTTATTTAATTTCATGGGGCAGGTTTAGTTCCGCAACCTCTCTTACCGATTCATAGGCTTGGATAATTTGAGGATTATTTTTAAACATCGAACGTAAGGGCTTAGAATTAAGATAATCCGTTAGATAAACAATATACTCCTTGGCCTGTCGGCTGTTTATTTGCTCATAGATATAGGGGCAATTTAAATCTACGGTTAATAAAACTTTACCCTTGCGCAAATTAATCAAGAAGGGATAGAGCTGGCATTCAAACGGCCGCAGATCGTAAATTTTACATTGATTATCCTGGCTGCCGAGAAACGGGCAGATAAAATCCGCCCCGATAGGATTAGCTATAAGTTGCAGGCGGCGGTTAATAGAAATAGAAGCCGGCGGAAGGCCTTTTTTATCCAACAACTCCTGGATCTCTTCATCCAAAAGACAGGGGCTCCAAACAGAATTGGCTTCTTTGAACCGGCAACAATCCCGGCATTTAAGGCAAAACTCCTGCGGAACAAATTGTTTAATCATTTTTAACGCCGGCATGTATCCGGGCTCATTTGACGATACTTCCAAGCTTCAGTTCTCTTCCTGGGCTAATCACTGCCAAAATGTTTTCATCTGAACCCGCCAAAATCATTCCCTGGCTTTCTACTCCCCGTAAAATCACCGGGTCCAGATTATCCACTAAAACCACCTGTTTACCGATAAGCTCTTCTTTGGAATAATAATTCTTAATCCCTGCCACCACCTGTTTTTGCCGATCACCTAAATCCACAGTTAAAATTAATAACTTATCCGCGTTTGGATGGTCATTAACTTCTTTGATCCGGGCAATTCTTAATTCCAGCTTTCTAAAATCATCAATCGTCGCCATTTTAATTCCTCCTTAAAATTTACTCACTTTCAGTTGTAGGGGAGGTTTAAACCTCCCCTACAACTGCTAATACTTAACAAAAATCAACAGGGCTTATTTATAGTATCCTAAAACTTTAACTCTACATAAAATTCCAACTGGTAGGCATTATTGGCGTTGCCATCCCCGCGCAGATAAGGGCTAAACAGGGTTGCATCTACATCGCGCTTTTCTCGATAATACCTGCCCGGAATAAAATAGCCTCCTAAAAAACCCACGCTGATTTTTTTAGTTGCTTTATAATCAACAAATAAATCCGCTTCCATCCCCAAATCCCGGGAAAGATATTTTCCCTCTCCGTCTAAAGTTCCTACCGGACGGCTAAATGCCCTTAAATAGTATCCATATAAACCCACGCAGAGTTTATCTGTAAAATTGTAGTCAAACCCGATTGAAGGCATGATCAAATTTTCAAAATCACCGGAATAAAATGTGCCCGGCCGCGGTACACCATAATTTAAACCGTATCCTCCGCCCATAGCCACAATCGGAAGCATCTCTACATTACTACTGCTCACCGTATCGCTAAGGTTGCGGTTGGTGGGAGAGGAATAGCTAAAGGCGCGATTCTTTCCTGAGACATAAAGTTCCTCCGGATTTGCCGCCATATCCAAAGTCTCTTTATTTCCGGAGCAAAATAAAAATTGTAACTCCGGAACAAATTTTCCTAAAACATAATTAAGCCCGGAGTAAAACATATAGCCGGTATGCTGGATATCTTTATACTCACTATCCTGGCTTTGCGCGTACCCAAAATTACGCGCTGCCTCTAATTTTAAACCAAAATCATCCGCCGCGTATTCCCAGGCAGCTCCAAATGTCCCCAATAAATCTTTCTTTATCGGAGCGGCAAAAAGATTGTCTCTTTTACCGCTGGAGGTATAATCTGCCAACATGCCGATATAAGGCCAAAAAGTCTGCTTGCCGGCGGTAATTTTAATATCCGTGGCAAAAAAATTAGCCGCATTCGGCTCATACTTCTGGCCATGATCCACTTCCTGCTGAATATGCGGGCCTAAAATATTCCTATAAACTAAATCCGGACGGCAATAATATAGGCGCCAAAAAATATTTTGGTCTTGCTGATAGAAAGTAACTCCGTAATTTTCATAACCACCATTCAGGCTAAAACCATTGCCTACTTCATAAATATGCATTCCCAGCTTCAGGCCAAAATTATCCCCAAATTTACTATCCAGCCAAAACTCTTCAACCTTCGGCAGCAACTCTGCGTCGCGGTATTTCTCTACTCTTCCTCCGGAATTAATCAACGTGTTCTGGATAAAAAGCGGGGCGCTGTAATCATAAGGCCCGTTACGCTCAAGTTTAAGGTAAAATTTGTTTGGTGAATTCTTAAACTCGGCAGTTATGGCAAAACTATAATCAACGCCTAAATAAGTAGTTTGGTCATCCTTATTCTGGCTGTCTAAATCCACTACATTTTTGAAACTTATTAAATCTGTACGCAGATAAGTATCTAATCTTAATGCCAACTGCTCGGTATTAAGCAATTCATAGCTATACGCTAAAGAAGTAAAGCCGAAGGCCAGAATTAAGCTAAAACAGATTCTTTTGGAAATTTCTCTTTCCTTTGATAAAACTGTCTTGAGGAGAAACTTAAGTCTATGATAACACTCAAGAAAGGAAAACTCAAGGTAAAATCAAGGGACCGTTTCTATTTTTTATTATGACTCAGTAGCTGACGTTTAAACGCCAGCTACTCTTTAGATAAAAAATAGAAACGGTCCCTTGTTTTTCAAACTGGCGGGGCCGACGAGATTCGGACTCGCGATCTCCTCCGTGACAGGGAGGCGCTTTAAGCCAGGCTAAGCTACGACCCCAAAGATAAGGCTAAATTCTAACCTAAAATAGTGCAGTTTGCAACAGATTTTTACATTTGACCTTGTTGACTTTCAATAGTAGGGGAGGTTTAAACCTCCCCTACGGCTTATTATAATGTCTTACATTTAAATGGTGGGCGGTACTGGACTTGAACCAGTAAACCTCCTGAATGTAAATCAGGCGCGCTAACCAATTGCGCCAACCGCCCTCAAATTTTCGAGTACAACGAGAAAATTTGACCCCGAGTCCACAAATAAGCTTTATATACTGACAAGGGGGTATGCTCTTTTGCTACATTAACAACCTATGCCCCGGCAAATTTCCCTAAGATAATCAAGGTAAAAACCATTACAAAAAGCGCAACCGTTTCAACGATACCCAGAATTGCTAAATAATTTCCAAACCCCTTACCGGTTTCCCCCATCGCATCGCAAGCGCAGGCAGCACATTTTCCCTGATAATATGCCGAAAGGCCTATCGCTAACCCAGAAAACGCGCCAACTCCCCAAAAGTACTGCCCCTTATCAGCTAATTCAAACATTTTAGTCATTACAATATTGCCATAAATTGTCTGGGTTAAAGGCGCGCCCACCAGGGCCACTAACAAAAAGGAAGCACTTTTATTCTGGGTAAAATTTTTCTTCCAGGCGCCAATGGCTGCCATTCCGGCAACCCCGGCTCCGGCGGCAGACCCACTGGCAGACAAGGCTAAAACCAAATCTAATCCTAAATCTTTAAATTGCGGTATAATTCCTGTATCCATATTGTTCCTCCCGAAATCTGGGGGACGGTTCTATTTTTTTCTTATGAAATATTATTATAAAAGTAAAACCGTCCCCAGGTTTTACTTTATTCCTTCCGTCCAAATGGTTTATAGGCAAAACCGCTCCAGGTTACATTGGCATGGCTGCAGAACTCCAACACATTAAGCCTTACCCCATGCACTAACACTGACATCGGGCCTAATATAATATTTAGGGCATGCCCGAATACGACAATCAACACCGCGGCGATTATGGTTAAGAAATCGCCTTTTTTAAATACTCCGGCAGCCATGGCATTAAACGCATCCGCAATCGCCACCCCGGCCAAACCCACCGCAAAAAGACGGATATAAGAAACTATATCCGTAAAATTATTGACCAGGCCTAGAGCGATTGTCCCTAAACCCTCGCCAATTGTCTTAAGAATATTTTTTTGCGGGCTGGTAAAAAATAAAACTAAAAATAAACCTGCTGCTAACAACCCATTACCAAATATCGGAAAAACATCCCCTAAAATTAAATTCTTGGCCAGAAAAAATACCGCCCAAATAATACAAATCCAGCCTACATCCGCTAGGGCGATGAGTGCCGGTGCCTTAAGTGCCGCCCTCCAGCCATGCGCCAGGGATAAATGCAAAGCGCCGATTAAAAAACACAAGGCCTGAATGAAAGCGGTATTCCCCAGCGCCGGAATTAACGGTTTTATCCCCAGGCTTAAAAGCCATCCTTGGCCAAAAAATGTAGCGGTCAGAATTCCCCATATTATAGCGCAAAAACTTAAGATATAAAAGAGAAAAAATGCGCTCTTATCTTTAACCTTGCGGCCAAATTTCCTATGCAGCCAAAGGTTAAGTAAAAAATAAACCAAGCCATAACCAGCATCTCCGATAAGCATGCCAAAGAAAAGGCTGAAGAAAATAATAAACAGCGGGCTGATATCAATTTCATTATACCCCGGGACAAGCTCCAGCAGCTTTAACAATGGCTTGATCAGCGAAATCCAGGCCGGATTGCGCAGAAGCGTAGGAACTTGATCCGTCTCCTGCGGCGAGCAGGTAAAAATCCCCCAGCCATTTTTCTTAGCCTCCATAATCAGCATTTTTTCTGCGGGAAGCGGAATATATCCTTTCAGATAAACAAGCTGATCCGCCTGCCCCATACCTTTTAAAACTTCGTAAAAATTTTTTTTATTCACTAACACGTTCTTTTCAATAATAAGATTGTCCTGATGGCCAAGTTGCCCGCTCAGCTGTTCTTTTAGCTGCAAAGCTACCCTTACATCTTCAGATAATCTTTGCTGCGCCCGGGCTAAAGGCATCTTGGGCAATTCTAACTCCTTAAAAGGCAAAGAAATATTACCCTGGCTGAAAACCGCGCAATTCTGTATCCCGCCTTCTAAAAATATTTTTTTTACCGTAATACCTTCGGGTAAATCTTTTAACTGCTCCTT
>JAUYBI010000026.1 GCA_030693145.1 Candidatus Omnitrophota bacterium | reverse complement strand
TAATCGGCGCAGTTTTCTTTATGTTGGGAATTTGGTGGATGCGATTGGTGTTTGTGATGAACATCCCAAGGCAGTAGGAGAGACTTTTTATGTAAGCGATGGGCAGGATGTGTCTACGGTGGAGTTGATAAGGATGATTGCGGGAAATCAAGAAAAAACTAGGGGACGCGAGTATTTTAAAACTAGGGGACGCGTCTATTTTTCTTGCTTTAGATTCTTGAAAAATAGAAACGTCCCCTGTTCCTGGAAAAATAGAAACGTCCCCTGTTGCTTATTTTATTTGCATCCGGGGATTCTGAAGGCGTTGTGTTGGATTGTGGGGAAGAGCGAGGAGTTGGAGAAGCTGACCGGGACATTGGTTGTGGATAGTAGTAAAATCCGTAATTTATTAGGTTGGAAGGCTCCGTTTACGCTGGAAGAGGGGATTGGGGAGACGGTTAGAGGGTGAATGAGATTCTTCGGCTGCGGCCTCAGAATGACGCAGGGGGCTTTGGAGTGCAATGACGGTGTGCGTGAATGATTTGAGGATTGAAAAATAAATGTTAGATTTGGTTTTTTCTCGCGTCTATTGTTGTAGGAAGTAAATAATAACGCGAGAAAGGAGAAGGATGAAATGAGAAAACAGAAATATATTAAAAAGAATATGATTTCGAATTCAATATTTTTCGAAGAAATCCGCGGATTGATTACAACGGCAAGAAGCACGGTTGTTAAAGACGTGGATTATATACAGGTTTATACCTATTTTGAGATTGGGCGCAGAATAGTCGAGCAAGAACAAAGAGGAGAAAAAAGAGCAAAATACGGAAAAATGTTGATTAAAGAATTGGCGATGAAATTAACAATGGAATTTGGCGATGGATTTTCAAAACGAAATTTAGAATATATGCGAAAATTTTACTTAACATACCCAGATAGGGCGGGACAAATTGCGCAGACACTGTCTGCGCAATTTGAGAAACGTCAGATGTTATTTGGGAAATTACAAAAAACGCAGACATCGCCTGCGCAATTGTTTCAATACAAGATAATGTCTTGTAAATTTACATTAAGCTGGTCTCACTATGTTTTTTTAGTGGGTATTGATAATATTTCAGAGAGAAGTTTTTATGAGATAGAGGCCGTCGCGCAGAATTGGTCTTTGCGTGAACTTAAGAGGCAATTTAACTCTAGTTTGTATGAGAGGCTAGCGCTTAGTCGTGGCAAGAAAGAGGTTAGAAAATTATCCAAAAAAGGGCAGCTTGTTGAGAAACCGCATGATTTGCTCAAAAATCCATATGTTTTAGAATTTCTTGGACTTAAGGAAGGTTCAAAATATTCGGAATCCGATTTAGAGTCAGCTATTATTGACAAAATTGAAGAGTTTCTTTTGGAACTTGGAAAGGGATTTCTTTTTGAGTCTCGCCAGAAGCGGTTTACTTTTGATGAGGATCACTTTTTTGTAGATTTGGTATTTTATAACAGGCTGTTGCGTTGTTATGTGCTCATTGATTTAAAGATTGGGGAATTAACACATCAGAATCTTGGTCAGATGCAGATGTACGTTAATTATTTTGATCGATTTATTAAACGTCCGGAAGAAAATCCTACGATTGGCATTATTCTTTGTCGAAAGAAAACTGATGCTTTGGTTGAAATTACGCTCCCCAAAGACGCTAATGTTCATGCGAAAGAGTACCGTCTTTATTTGCCGTCAAAAGATGAATTGAGGCGCAAACTACTGGATTGGACGAGCTGAAAGAATCATAGACAGTGTATGTAAAGTATTGGAATACAAAGGGATGCAAAACAAATACTTGGGTTCAAGCTACTAACGCAACACCTTAATCTGCTATAATAGCAGGAGAAAAGTTTATTTAAAAAATATGTTGTATTTTTAATACAACATGTTATACTTTGTTTGGGAGTTGTAAGTTATCTACAACAGCAACAGCGCTTGTTCAAAGTAAATAGAAAACAAAGAATAAAGGAGGTGGACAAGATGAATACTTTTGGTGAATTATTTAAAGTTAAGAGAATTGCTTTGGGTAAAACGCTAAGACAGTTTTGCTTAGAACATCAACTTGACCCAGGGAATGTTAGTAAATTAGAAAGGGGAAAGCTGCCTCCACCGGTTTCTGAAGAAAAACTAAAAGAATATGCACTATATTTAAATATCAAAATTAATAGTGATGAATGGCAAGTTTTTAAAGATTCAGCCGCTATTAGCTCAGGGAAAATTCCTGAAGATTTAAAAGAAGAAGATTTGCTTGCCAGGCTCCCTGTTTTTTTTAGAACATTAAGAGACAAGAAGTTTACGGAAGAAGAATTAAGGGAACTAATAGAGAAGATTAAGGAATCGTAAGATAATGCAATTTGCGCCCATAATTAAGACAGCAGAACAGATAAATTGTGACGCGGAGAGTTTTTTGAGCACGTATCATCCTTCGTTGTTTATACCCATTCCGATTGAAGAAATAATAGAATTGCAGATGAAAATGGATATTATTTCAATACCTGGGCTAAAAGATTCATTTGCGAAAATGGGGCTTGAAATAGACGCGTTTATTTCTTCAGATTTAAAAAGTATTTCTGTCGATAGATATATTTATGAAAATAGATTAAATAGATACAGGTTTAGTTTAGCTCATGAAATTGGCCACAAGATTCTTCATGAGTATCTGTATGCTCAATTTAAATTTAATGTAAGAGATCAATGGATAAAGGTGCTTAATCAGATTCCTATTAGTGAACGGCAGATAGTCGAGTGGCAAGCGGATGAATTTGCGGGTTTAATTCTTGTGCCCCGGTTAGTTTTAAAAAATGAATATGGGAAAGCGATTAAAGAAGCCGAAACAATTGTTAAGAAATCATTTGAGGATAACCCATCTCTTGTTGAAAATGTCGTAATTGAGTATTTTCTTACGGGAAAATTTAATGTAAGTAAATATGTCATTCGAAGAAGGCTTGAAAACGATCATTTAATATAGAAATGTTAGATTTTAACCTTTTCTGCGACTATTGTAGTAGTAAAAAGTAATGATAATAGTTGTCCGATAAAATCGGACAACTGAAGTTAATGTCTTCCGATGGGAAATTCTATGTGACTGATTGTGCTAATATTGAGATTATGTATAAGAAGTAAGTATAGTAGCCAGTGTACCTAAATATAGGAAGAAGAAAGACGGTTAAGGCTAGAAGAGGAGTTGTTAAATGGAAAGTAAAGAAAATAAGTCCGAATTGATAATTTATCAAACTGAGGATGGGCAGACTAAGCTTCGGGTAAAAATGGAGGATGAGACTGTCTGGCTTACGCAAGGCCAGATGGCTGAGTTGTTTGAAAAATCGAAATCCACTATTAATGAGCATATAAAGAATGTTTATGAAGAGAAAGAGCTTGTAGAAAACCAAACTATGAGAAAATTCGGAAATTCCGAATTTTCTACCAAGCCGACAAATTGCTATAATCTGGATGTTATTATTTCTGTTGGTTACAGGGTAAAATCGTTGCGCGGGACACAGTTTCGTATTTGGGCCACTCAGCGGTTGAAAGAATATATTGTTAAAGGGTTTGCGTTAGATGACGAGCGCTTAAAACAGGGTGGCCAGAAGGCGCGGTATTTTCAGGAGCTTTTGCAGCGTATTCGTGATATTCGCAGTAGCGAGCGCAATTTTTATCAGAAAGTTACTGATATTTATGGCACGAGCATTGATTATCGTAAAGATGACTTGTTGACGGAAGAGTTTTTCGCGACTGTGCAGAATAAAATGCATTATGCCGTTCATGGCCATACTGCCGCGGAAATAATTGTAAAACGCGCGGATAGCAAGAAGCCGTTGATGGGGCTTACTAGTTTTAAAGGTAATTACATTACAGCGCGGGATACTAAAGTTGCTAAAAATTATCTCTCTGAGAAAGAGTTAAATCAGCTTAATCTTATTGTATCTATGTATCTTGATTTCGCGGAATTACAGGCGGCTAACGGTAGATCAATGAAAATGGCGAATTGGATAGTGAAACTTGATGAATTTTTGAAATTAAGCGAACGAGAGCTTTTGGCTAACGCGGGAAACATAAGCGCCGAAGAAGCCGCGCAAAAGGCTCAAGAAGAATTCGGAAAATACAGAAAAGAGAGAGATAAAAATCGCATTAGTGATTTTGATAAGGCAGTTAAAAAACTTACAAAGAAATAGAGGGAAGGGCAGGATGTGTCTACGCCGGATTTGATAAGGATGATTGGTTTGGCGATGAAAACTAGAAATCAAGTAAAAACTAGGGGACGCGAGTATTTTAAAACTAGGGGACGCGTCTATTTTTCTTGCTTTAGATTCTGGAAAAATAGAAACGTCCCCTATTCCGGGAAAAATAGAAACGTCCCCTGTTCCCATCAGGAATTTGCTGGGGTGGGAGGCGCCGTTTACCCTAGAAGAGGGGATTAGGGAAACGGTGAAAAATTCTTACTTTCGTCCTTGACGATTTCCTTACTTTGTGGTATATTTATTGCGGAGGTGATAAAGATGACAATTACAATGACGGCAAAGAATCAAATAACTATACCAAAGAAGATCACAAATGCTTTGGGCTTAGGGAAGGGGTCTATGTTCGAGGTAGAGGTCTCTAGGGGCGGAATAGAGCTTATTCCTTTGGAGATAAAAGAAAGACATTTCACAGATGAGGAATACGTAAAATTAGAGACCCTTGCAACCAAAGAAAAAGGAAAAGAAAAGCGTGTAACACCAAAGTTTATTGATAGTTTAAAAAGAGGGAAAATTTAATCGATGCCTTTACATCTTTTTTACAGTCCTTCTTTTAAAAGAAGCCTCAAGCGTTTAGGGTATGAGCAAAAGAAAATAGTAGGACTAATACTTGAATCTCTAGATGTTTATTATTCTAGCGAGTGTGATCTTTTAGAAGCACAAAAGACAGCTCCGCGATTTTTTTATAAACAACTAAGAAAGCCCTATTATGAAGCCGGTATCGAAGGAACTATTCGAGTGATTATAAGGCGAGAGGATGAAAATTGTATTACAGTATTAGCCGGGAATCATGACCAGATAAAACAATTTCTGGCTAGTGTGTAGGTTTTAGAAACTGGTGGGCGAGAAATCATAGACAGTGTATGTAATCTCATTACTACTAGGTAGTTACAAAACAAATACTTGGGTTACGGGATTAAAAGTAAAAACTAGGGGACGCGTCTATTTTTCTAACATTAGATTCGGGAAAAATAGAAACGTCCCCTGTTCCCATCAGGAATTTGCTGGGGTGGAAGGCGCCGTTTACGTTTGAAGAGGGGATTAGGGGGACGGTTAGAGGGGCTATAGTGAGTGGTATTTTATAAGATTTAATATTTGCAATCTATGCCACTAGGTGTTATACTTTAAACAGGAAGGGATTTATGAGGTATTTAAAAGATAGGTCATTTCAGAGAGACTTAAAAAATAATGATTTGGGTGATAAAGATTTAAAAAAAGTATTAGATGATATCTTTGATGGAAGGGCAACGCCACTTGGATGTAAAATTTATAAAATAAGAGGAGCAAAAGAAGGTAAGGGAAAAAGAGGGGGGTTTAGAAGTTTATTTTTCTGGAAAAAGGATGAGTTAATAGTATTTTGTTTATTGTTTGCCAAAAATGAGCAAGATAATTTAACTTCAAAAGAGATGAAGGCACTTGAGATTTTATCTAATGATTACGACAAACTAACTGAGAATGAAATTAAAAAAATGATTAATAAAAAGACACTAATGGAGGTTGAATATGTTCAGGAAACGAAACAATAATTCAAAAGTTTTAAATATGGTTGAGGATGATCTTCATGCAATAAATGAAGTGAAAGATGTTTCCATGAGTATTAGGAAGTTTAATAAAATTAAATATCAATATCTCCCTCCAAAACGTTATTCGAAAGTTGGTATAGCTAGAATTCGATCGAAGTATCATGTTAGCCAAGCGGTACTTGCCTATCTATTAAATGCCAGCGAAAGTACTGTTAGAAAATGGGAAATCGGCGATAAAGAACCCGGAGGTGCTAATTCAAGACTTCTACAGATTATTGAAAAAAAAGGACTTGAAGTTTTGTCGGCTTAATTTGCTATGGGAATTTGGTGGATGCGATTGCTACTTGTATTACTCATCCGCTGGCAGTAGGCGAGACTTTTTTGGTGAGCGATGGGCAGGATGTGTCTACGCCGGAGTTGATAAGGATGATTGCGGGAAATCAAGAAAAAACTAGGGGACGCGTCTATTTTTCTTGCTTTAGATTCTGGAAAAATAGAAACGTCCCCTATTCCTGTTTTTCTGGAAAAGGTACCGGGAAAAATAGAAACGTCCCCTGTTTGTTTTATTTGCATCCGGGTGTTTTAAAGGCGTTGTGTTGGATTGTGGGGAAGGGTGAGGAGTTGGAGAAGCTGACCGGGTCGCTGGTTGTGGATAGTAGTAAGATTAGGAATCTGCTTGGGTGGAAGGCGCCATTTACGCTGGAAGAGGGGATTAGGGAGACGGTAAGGAGAAGGGTGATATGGATACAAGAATAGCGGTATTTAAAGGGGAAAAGATACGAAAAACCATTCATGATAATGAGTGGTGGTTTGTGGTTGAGGATGTCGTTTTAGTTTTGACTGATTCAAACGACCCGAAGCAGTATATTCAAAGAATGAAACAGCGGGATGAGGAGCTTGCTAAAGGGTGGGTACAAATTGTACATACCCTTGTTATTGAAACTGTAGGCGGTAAACAACGGATGCTTTGCGCTAATACTGAGGGGCTTTTCCGCATCATTCAGTCAGTGCCATCACCTAAAGCTGAGCCGTTTAAGCGATGGCTCGCTAGGGTAGGATATGAGAGGATTAAGGAAATTGAAGATCCGGAGCTAGCTACCAAACGAACCCGCGCGCTCTACAAAGCCAAAGGGTATAGCGATGATTGGGTAGAAAAACGTATGCGCGGCATTGCTATTCGCGAAGAGCTTACCGATGAATGGAAAAAACACGGCGTTGAAAGAAACAGGGAATATGAAATCCTTACGGCGGAAATATCCAAGGCTGCTTTCGGCTTGACTCCAAGCCAATACAAAAAACTTAAAGGTTTGAAGAGGCACAATCTTAGGGATCATATGACTGATCTTGAGCTTATTTTTTCTATGCTCGGCGAAGCGTCCACAACTCAGATTACTAAAGTGGAACAGCCTAGCGGTTTTAAAGAAAACCGGAATGTTTCTCGCCGCGGCGGCAATGTTGCGGGAGTGGCGCGAAAAAAAACTGGAGCAGGAAACAAGAAAAAAGGTTGTAAGCCGGGATAATTATCTGGCAAAGCCTCAAAATAAACTGCTGAAATAAAAGGGACCGTTTCTATTTTTTCAGGTAAAAAAACAACGCGTTGTTGATGCAACGTATTCTGAGTACTCCATAAAAACTCTGGACACTTTGTTTAAGAAACCTATATTTAACAGCGCCAGTTTTGTCAAGATGTCCGGAATACCTTTGGCAGCCGCTAAAAGAATATTGACTCGGCTCAAGGACAAAAAGATAATTTCTTCACTGGAAGAGGGCGGTGGTAGTAAAAAGAATTTACGCAGTTTTCTTTATGTTGGGAATTTGGTGGATGCGATTGGTGTTTGTGTTGAACATCCCAAGGCAGTAGGAGAGACTTTTTTGGTAAGCGATGGGCAGGATGTGTCTACGGTGGAGTTGATAAGGATGATTGGGGGGGGAAACTTAAGTCAAGTAAAAACTAGGGGACGTGTCTATTTTTCTTGCTTTAGATTCTGGAAAAATAGAAACGTCCCCTATTCCTGGAAAAATAGAAACGTTCCCTGTTCCCATCAGGGATTTGCTTGGGTGGAAGGCTCCGTGGACGCTGGAAGAGGGGATTAGGGAGACGGTTAGATCCCCGCTTTCGCGGGGATGACAACTTGTGGGTTCTGAAAAATAAATGTTAGATTTTACCTTTTCATACGTCTGTTGTAGTAGGATGAAATTAATAATAACGTAGGAAAAGGAGGAGATAACTTATGAATCAATTAAGCAATACAGGGCATAGTTCTGTTTTTGAGAGTATTAAGAAAATCAATGAACAAAAAATGGAGTATTGGTCTGCCCGAGAGTTATCAAAAATATTTGAATATTCTGAATATAGGCATTTTGTCCCGGTAATTGCCAAAGCAAAAGATGCCTGTAATAATAGCGGCCATGCGGTTAGTGACCATTTCGAGGATATCCTCGAAATGGTAGATATAGGATCAGGTGCCAAAAGAAATATTGAAGATGTTAAATTATCCCGCTATGCTTGTTATCTTATCGTTCAAAATGCCGATCCCGCCAAAGAAATCGTTGCTTTGGGCCAGACTTATTTTGCCGTGCAGACTCGCAGGCAAGAGTTATCCGATGAATTCGGCAAGTTTGAAAGCGATGAAGAAAAACGATTATTTCTTCGCCAGCAGATGAAGGAGCATAACAAATACTTGGTTTCAGCGGCTAAAGAGGCAGGCGTTGTTAGGCCGCTTGATTATGCTATATTTTAGGATCATGGTTATAAGGGGTAAAGATAAAGCTAATCAGGCTCATTTTGAAGTTGGTAAAAAAGTTCGTCAAACAATAAAAGAATTGGGCGGGACAATGCCGGAAAACCTGCCATCAGCAGAAAATATAAAAAAGATTACGAGTAAAAATAAAAGGCGATTAGGAAAGAAAAGATGAAAAGGTATTTAAGATTCAGTAGTATTGAAATATGAAGAGATGTAGAACAAATACTTGGGTGGAAGTCAACGTTGAGGCTGGAAGAGGGGATTAGGGAGACGGTTAGATCCCCGCTTGCGCGGGGATGACAACTTGTGGGTTCTGAAAAATAAATGTTAGATTTTAACCTTTTCTGCGTCTGTTATGTTAGAGAGTGTCAAGCTATTTCATGACTAAGTGCTAAGTTTAGGAGCCTTTTAACTTTCTGTTATTCGTGGCAACCGAGTTTAGTTCCGGTTCGCACTCTTTAATTTTGCGTTTTGAAGCCTTAGGGGTCTCTGTCTATTATCGAGTCTTACTGCTCTGACGTAGAACCGAGTCGTCCCCAGAGGCAAGCGTTGCTTGTGGCCCTTTAAAGCTTAGCGTTTAAATGTTAGTAATATATTCACGTTGTTCTTTTAAAACTCTATAAATAATTAATGTCAGCTTCCGCGCTACCGCAACGATGGCCTTACGTGCGCCAACCTGCGGGTGGTGCTTAGAGCGGATACGGTCGTAGAATTGGCGTAGGCGTGCATCTTTAGTAATATTCGCCCAAGCTGCTTCAATTAGTAAAGACCTAAGTACAGAGCTGCCTAAATGAGTAATCCGGCCTCTGGTGATCCGTTCTCCGGTTGAGTATTCAGAGGGCACCAGGCCGACAAAAGCAGATAACTCTCTGGGATTACGTAGCCGCTGTGGATCTCCGATGCTGGCGAGGATAGTTATGGCAGTGATAAAACCTATGCCGGGAATAGAGCGAAGGTAATGTATATTGCGTTTGAGGCTTGTATTTTGATCAGAGAAGCTTTTAAGTTCTTTAATAATTATTACAGTTTGGTTACGTGAATAATCCAAATCATTGAGGAGTAAGTCTAATCTTTTGCGCGTAGCCGGGCTACAGGGTAATTCTTTGATTCGCTTAATGTGCGCATAAGACCAGTACTGGGTTGTATCTTTTAATAACGTGTGCAGATGAGCAAAGAGTAGGAGTGATTTGATGCGTTGCTTACTTACTTTACGTAAATCGACATATTCTTCACGCGAGCGAAGCAGCTGGCGTAATTCTCGGTAATCGTAATCCGGGATACGGATAGGTTCCATATCTCCGTTCTTTAAGTGTTGAGAGATTCTATCCGAATCAAGGCGATTGTTCTTTGTTCGGTCATTGCTGGCTTTGGGAACTGATTGAGGGGGTACCATTAGACACCTGATATTTTGAGATGTTAAATAGTCATGAAGATGGTAACCCGTTACTCCGACTTCATAGGCACAGATAACTCTTTGGTTATTATACCTGTTGCGTATATGTTGGTAAAGGTTTTCCGGATTAGCGGGTATTTTATATGAATTACTCATGGTATCGTGATTTTTGACAGTAAATGAAAAACTTTTTTGGTCAACGTCGATGCCGATAAAAATATCGTATTCATTGGGGCTGTATACCATGTTTTCCTCCTTGTGAAATGGTTAAACTATTTGCCTCTAGTTTATACCATGTTTGGGAAAGCTTGGTACTCTAAACATATTATCTATTG
>JAUYBI010000075.1 GCA_030693145.1 Candidatus Omnitrophota bacterium | reverse complement strand
ACCTGTTGATCGGTAAATCTTTTGTGTAATTGTGCCATACTTGTAAACCTCCTTTTTCTTACAAGTATGGCACAAAAAACAGTGCACTTTTAAATTGTAACTCCCTTTAAAAACAGTGCACTTTTAATTTGGAGATGACAAGCGTTGATTAACCTGTTGACTTGTGGGAATAATTAACGTATAATCTTTAAGAAAGGGAGGTAGAAAATTGGTTTTGGTCAAGGAACAAAAGGCAAAATTAATTGATGATTTTAAGGTGCATGCCAGAGATACTGGAAGTGCCGTGGTGCAAATAGCGATTTTAACCGAGAGAATCAATGATTTAGGTCTGCACTTTAAAACGCATAAGAAGGATCTCCATTCTCGCCGCGGATTACTGCTATTAGTGAGTAGGCGCCGTAGACTCCTCAAGTATCTCAAGGATAAGGATATGAAGAAGTACGAAGAGATACTGGGAAAGCTTAGCTTGAGGAAGTAAGTCCAAGAAGAGTCCATTCATAAAAAGAAAGAGCAATCATGCAAAATAAAAGTTTAAAAATCAAATTTGGTAAAAACGACCTTATTTTAGAGACAGGTAGATTGGCTAAACAGGCTAATGGTTCAGTGACGATTACCTACGGGGCAACCGTTATTTTAGTTACCGCTTGCATGTCTGGCTCGATCAGGGAAGGGCAGGATTTTTTTCCTCTGACGGTTGAATATCAGGAAAAAACCTATGCCGCCGGCAGGATCCCCGGAGGATTTTTTAAACGTGAGGGCAGGCCTTCAGAAAATGAAATTTTAGGGAGCCGCCTTATTGACCGGCCCATTCGTCCGTTATTCCCTGAAGGATTTTTAAATGAAGTTCAGGTGATGGCCATGGTGCTTTCAAGTGACGGGGAGAATGATCCGAATGTCCTGGCATTGATCGGCGCAAGCGCAGCTTTGTCTATTTCCGATATTCCTTTTCATGGCCCTCTGGCTAGCTGTAGGGTAGCCAGGATAAATAATGAATTGGTATTAAATCCTACCTATGTGGAGATGGTGAGCGCGGATTTAGAAGTAGTAGTTGCCGGCAATAGTAATGGCGTAGTAATGTTGGAGTCAAGAGCTAATGAGGTTTCCGAAGAAGAGTATTTCCAGGCAGTGAAATTTGGGATGGATAGTTTAAAGCCTATTCTTGCTTTGCAGGAAGAATTTGCCCGGCTTTATGGCCAGGCAAAAGCTAAGGTTGACCTCAAATTAATTGACCCGGCTTTAATGCAGAAGATTGAAGCGCTCTCTCAGGAGAAATTAGCCAAGGTTTATAAATTAAGCAAAAAGGAAGAGCGTGAAGAGCAGGTAGCCTTGTTGACTAAAGCGCTGGAAAATCAATTAACGGCGGAAGGTTTTTTGGGTCCGGATATTCATACTGGCCTGCATGAAGTGGAGAAAAGACAGGTGCGTAAAATGATTGTGGATGAGGGGACGCGTATCGACGGGCGTTCTTTTAAGCAGATTCGGGAGATTAGCTGTGAGGTTTCTGTGCTCCCGCGTACCCATGGCTCAAGCCTTTTTACGCGTGGACAAACTCAGAGTTTAGCCGTGACGACATTAGGTACGGGGCAAGATGAACAGTTGATTGAGTCCCTGGATGGAGAGAGAAAGAAGTCTTTCATGCTGCATTATAATTTTCCTTCTTTTAGTGTCGGTGAAACCAAGCCGGCGCGCAGCCCCGGCAGGCGTGAAATTGGCCATGGCGCTTTAGCGGAAAAGGCTTTGCTGGCGGTAATGCCGTCAAAAGAGAAATTCCCGTATACCGTAAGAGTAGTTTCTGAAATTTTAGAATCCAATGGCTCCAGCAGTATGGCTTCGGTTTGCGCGGCTACCTTGTCATTGATGGATGCCGGAGTGCCGATTAAAGAAGCAGTAGGCGGCGTGGCTTTGGGATTGGTTAAGGAGGCTCATAAGACGGCAATTTTAACGGATATCGCCGGATTAGAGGATCATTTCGGGGATATGGATTTTAAGGTTGCCGGAACCCGCAACGGAATTACTGCGGTGCAGTTAGACCTTAAGAATGCCGGGATTTCACTGGAGCTGCTTAATGAATGCTTGCTGCAGTCTAAAGAAGGAAGATTATTTATCTTAGATAAAATGAGCGCGGCATTAAATAGCCCCCGGGAAGAACTTTCCAGTTTTGCTCCGCGTATCGATGTTTTAAAAATTAATACTGAAAAAATCGGAGAACTTATCGGGCCGGGAGGCAAGACGATTAAGGCAATTATTGCCGCTACCGGCGCCAGTATTGATATTAAAGATGACGGCACGGTTTTAGTGGGTTCAGTGGATGCGGCTAAATCCGATGCGGCGATTAAAATGATCAGAGCGATCACCGATGAAGTAGAGGTGGGTAAAATTTATTTTGGTAAGGTAAAGAGGATTATGCAGTTTGGCGCTTTTGTGGAGATCGCTCCGCGTAAAGAAGGATTGGTGCATGTTTCGGAGTTATCCAAAGAATTTATAAAGAAGATCGATGACGTGGTCAAAGTCGGCGATGAATTTAAAGTTAAGGTTATCGGCGTGGATGAGTTGGGCAGGATTAATTTAAGCAAAAAACAGGCTGAAGATACCGCGGTAAAGTAGTTAAATTTTGAAGTGAGAGAAAGAAGAATTAATGAGGTTAAAGGCGTTGTTCTAGTAGCAGTGGGGCTGATGATTTTAGCCAGCCTTATTCGCTTTGACCGCCTGGATCTTGTTTTTTTTACTTCCCACCCTAATTTCCCCGCGAAAAATCTCCTGGGAGTTTTCGGCGCATATTTAGGCGGCATCCTCATATTGCTTTTTGGCAATATTTCCAGTTTCATTATTCCCCTCTTAGCGATCAGGCTGGGTATAAAATATTTCCAGCAGGATAAGCCTTACATCAGTATTGCGCGGATCATCGGGGTGTTTGCCATACTTGTTTCCCTCAGCTCGCTGATCGGTATGTTTAATTTAAATAATGATCCGTTGCGGTTCCAAACTTCCGGATTCTTTGGCGCCCTGATCTCTTTGAACTTAACAAAAACTGTCGCTCCCTTAGGTGCTTTTATCATTTTCACTCTTTTTTTAATTCTGGGCTGGGCTTTTTTTAACGAGGAGCTTATTTCCTCGCTTTTTTCTAAGTTCATCGGAAAATTAAAATCTTTTTTTGCTTGGCTGCCATTTTTTTCTAATAAACAAAAGGCGGTTAAAGTTAAGCCTAATCTTATTAACAAAGGCAACCTGTTTTCTAAGAAGCAAGATCCTCAGCCTGTTAATTCTAAACCTAAAATATTTATGCCTCAAGCCGTTTCGCCTAAATTGAAAATTCAGATTAAGGATAAGGCGCAGGCAGAACCCATAAAGTTAAAACCTAGCGAGCTAAAAATCGGTGATTATCATTTGCCTTCTGTGGATTTATTAGATGCGCCGCCGCCGGAGGACACCAGGCAAATGAAAGAAGACTTGGAGGCCTGCGCCAGGACATTAGAAGATACTTTAGAGGATTTCGGTATTTCGGCAAAAGTTACAGATATTATCCGCGGCCCGGTAATTACGCGTTATGAATTGGAGCCGGCTGCCGGAGTAAAGATCAATCGTATTGAGGCCTTAAGTGATGATATTGCCTTAGCCATCAAAGCCCAGTCGATCAGGATTATTGCTCCTATACCGGGTAAGGGCAGGGTAGGAGTGGAGGTGCCTAATCTACAGAGTGCTTTAGTTTGTATCCGGGATTTACTTACTTCTGCGGAATATTCTAAGCAGAAATCACCTTTGACTATAGCTTTAGGTAAGGATATTACCGGCCGGAGCGTATTTGGCGATTTGGATGATATGCCGCACCTATTAATTGCCGGAACTACCGGAAGCGGCAAAACTGTCTGCGTGAATACCTGTATTTTGTCATTACTTTTCCGGGGGTCTCCGAATAATTTAAAATTTTTAATGATTGACCCTAAGATGGTGGAGTTGATGCCTTTTAACGGCCTGCCGCATCTTTTATGCCCGGTAGTTACAGACGCCAAGAAGGCAGCAGTAGCGCTTAATTGGGTGGTTTCCGAGATGGAGTCTCGTTACGTGCTTTTATCTAAAGCCGGAGTTAGAAATATTGAGGCTTATAATGAAAAGCAGGAGAAGATTCCTTACATTATCGTCATTGTTGATGAGTTTGCGGATTTAATGAGTGTGGCCCGTGATCAGATTGAGAATGCGATTACGCGCTTGGCGCAGCTATCGCGGGCAGTAGGCATACATTTGATTTTAGCTACACAGCGGCCAAGCGTGGATGTAATTACCGGAGTAATCAAAGCAAATTTACCGGCACGTGTATCTTTTAAAGTAGCTTCTAAAGTTGATTCACGAACAGTGCTCGATAGCAATGGCGCAGAGGCTTTATTAGGCAAGGGGGATATGTTGTTTTTGCAACCCGGGAAAGAAGATTTAATCCGTATCCAGGGGGCTTTGGTTAAAGATGCCGAGATTGAGCGGGTGGTAGAATTTATTAAGGCTCAAAGTGAGCCGGTTTATGATGACCAGATTCTTAAGGAGCAGCAGAAAAATAGCTTAGCCAACGTCGATAAAGATGAACTTTATGATGAAGCGGTACGGGTAATCATGGAAAGTAACCAGGCCTCGGTTTCTATATTGCAGAGGCGTATGCGTTTAGGATATACGCGTGCTGCGCGGATTATTGATATGATGGAGATGGAAGGTTTAGTGGGCCAGTTTGAAGGAAGTAAACCGCGTAGGATTTTAGTTGACCGGGAGTCTTGGCTCAAAGAGCTGACTAGTGGTAAGGAGGTGGAGAAAACGTGAATATTGAAACAGCCGGTACCCGGCTAAAAAAGATTCGCCAGGAGAAGGGGTTAAGCTTAGAGGATATCCATAAAAAGACCAAAATTCACCCTAACGTTTTGCGGGTAATTGAAGGTGATAGTATTTCGAATTTAAGCCCAATTTATCTTAAAGGTTTTATTAAGATCTATTGCGGTTATCTGGGCCTGGATGCTAAAAATTTTATCGGCACTAGTGCGCAGCCACAGAAACCGGCTTTAAATGCCATCGTGGGTAAGCCTATAGGAACGCGGGTTGAAGATAAATTTTCTTTTATTAAAGATGCTGCTGCCAAGTTGAGCGCGATCAAGCCCTCGGTTAACTTAAAAAAAATAATTATATTCGCAGTTATCGCGGTAATTTTTATATTTTTAGGGATTAATTTAATTAAGTTTATTTTTTCCCGCCCCAAGAGCCGGTTAGAAAAAGTTAAGATTTCCATGCCTGTTTCTGCGCCTAAAGCTGTGGTTACGCCAACTAAAATTAATAAAGACCTGACTCCAGAGTTTACTTTGGGTATATTTGCGCGTGGTAAATCCTGGATCTCAGTTAAAGTTGACGGGAAGGTTGTTTTTCACGGCGTGCTTGGCCGCGGCCGGTCTGAAACCTGGAAGGCCAAGGAAAAAGTGGAATTGTCTCTGGGGGATGCCGGAGCAGTAGAACTGCAGGTTAATGACCAGCGTTTTGCTAATCTTGGACGGCACGGACAGTCTTTAAAGAATATCGTTATTAATAAAGAAGGTTTGAAAATCTCCAGATGAAAGAAAAAATAGGGATAATCACCTTAGGGTGTCCCCGAAACCTGGTGGATGCCGAAGCTCTTGCCGGGCGGCTTAATTTTAAAGATTATTCCATTGTTGACGATATTACTCAGGCAGGAGTAGTTTTAGTGAATACCTGTGCTTTTATCCAAGAGGCAAAGCGTGAATCCATCGATGTAATTTTGGATCTGATCCAGCTAAAGAAACAGGGGAAACTTAAAAAAATAATTGTTTACGGCTGCCTGGCGCAGCGTTATAAAAATTTAGCCAAAGATTTACCGGAAGTAGATGCTTTCGTGGGGACACTGGGATTAAACCACGAATCAAAAAGGTTTGCTTTAACCCCTAAATATTACGCTTATCTGAAAATATGCGAAGGCTGTGTAAACCAGTGTAGTTACTGCGTAATCCCTAAGATTAAAGGCAGCCTGGAGAGCTTGCCCGAGGCCGCCATAATCCGGAAAGTAAAGCGTTTTAATCGCCAAAAGATTTCAGAGCTAAATATTATCGGCCAGGATATTACCGGTTTTGGTATGGATGCTACCGGTAAAAGCCGGTTAACCGGACTTTTACAGAAAATAATTAGTAACGCGCCGGATATCGGATGGATCCGTCTTTTATATTTAAATCCGGAACGGATTACTAGCCGGCTGCTGAAGCTGATTGCTTCTTCAGCCCGGATATGTAAATATATTGATTTGCCGATTCAACATATTAATAACCGTATCCTAAAAGCTATGAATCGAACGATGGCTAAGGAAGAGATTATTGCTTTGATCAAAAAAATCAGGAAAACTATTCCCGGGGTTTATTTACGCACTTCTTTAATCGTAGGTTTTCCCTCAGAGACGGAAAAAGAATTTAGTGAGTTGCTGGAATTTGTTAAAGAGGCCAAATTCGACAGGCTGGGGGCTTTTATCTATTCCCGGGAAGAAGGCACGCCTGCCTATAATTTTAAGGGGCAAATCTCTCCACAGTTAAAACAGGAGAGGTTTGATAAAATTATGTCCGCGCAGCGGGGGATAGCCGTCGGTGTAAATGCGAAATTCCTGGGAAAGAATATTACTGTGCTGGTTGAGGAAAAACAGGATGGCGCGTATATTGGGCGCAGCCAGGGTGATGCCCCGGAGGTAGACGGAGTGGTGTATATCCATACAACTCAGCCGTTAAAAATAGGAAAATTTATCCAAGTAAAAATTACAGATACTTTAGAGTATGACTTAGTGGGGGAGCCGAAACTATGAATCTTGCAAATCGCCTGACCATATCGCGAATTGTATTAACTTTTGTGTTTATGTTTTTTCTGTTTTGTAATGGCCTTTGGCCTAAGGCCATTAGCTTAGTGGTTTTTATCTTGGCAGCCTTATCGGATTATTTTGACGGGGTAATTGCGCAGCGCAGAAATATGGTGACGGATTTTGGCAGGTTGATGGATCCTATCGCTGATAAAATTTTAGTCTTGGCTGCTTTTGCGGCATTCGTGCAATTACAGTTGATCGATGCCTGGATGTTTGTAATTATCGTTTCCCGGGAAATCTTAATTACTTCCATGCGCCTGTTTGCTTTAAATAAGGGGAAGGTCCTTTCTGCGGCGCGCGCCGGCAAGCATAAGACAGTTTTGCAGATGGTGGTTATTTTTACTATTTTAGGTTTTATTTTGCTTAAGGAAATTGTGTTAAAATATGATACCTGGAATCCTGCCTGGGAAAAAGTTTTTCGCCAGGGGATCTTTTTCCTGATGCTGGTCACCGTAGGATTGACTCTTTATTCCGGGTTAGCCTACCTCTGGGCCAACCGTAAAGTAATTACCCGCTTATGAAATTCCAAAGAGCAGGAGATTTTTTAGTTAAAGCCTCTAGCTCCTTTTTTTTCATCGGTTATTTACCACTTGCCCCCGGAACTTTCGGCAGTATCGCCGGAGTAGGATTATATTATTTACTTAAGGGCACTCCTCTAGCAACCTATTTTTTATTTATTGCCGGTATCATCGCCTTGGGCCTGGTGACTAGCGGCCGGACGGAGAAATTGTTAAATAAAAAAGATCCGGGCTGTATTGTAATTGATGAAGTGGCAGGCATGCTCATTGCACTTAGTTTTATGCCTAATGATTTTAAGATAATTTTTCTGACTTTTTTAATCTTTCGTATTCTGGATACACTTAAGCCGTATCCGGCAGCCAGGCTGCAGAATAGGCATGGCGCAGTCGGGGTAATGGGAGATGACTTGATCGCTGGTATTTATACTAATATTGTGCTACAAGTTATCTTAAAATTAACTTTTTAAAAAAGGGACGGTTCTATTTTTCAAAACTTAGAAGGATAGAGCCGTCCCTTTTTTTAATATACGTAATGCTTTTTGAGTTGATTTCCTGCGGATATTCTCCCGATTACCTGGAAAATTAAATTTGCGGCAGATATTTTTGTTTTTTCCGGATAGGCAGATATAGACTGTTCCGATGGGTTTGGTTGTAGTTGCTCCGGTGGGGCCGGCAATTCCGGTAATACTAAGGCCAAAGTCGGCAAGTGTTTTTTTACGGATGTTCTGGGCCATTAATATTGCAACTTGGCGGGAAACTGCGCCGTATCTGGCAATTATTTTAGCCGGGATATTTAGAATCATTTCTTTAGACTTGTTGCTATAAGTAATTACGCCTAGAAGAAAATAATCTGAAGATCCCGGTAAACTGGTTAAGAGGCTGGAAAGCTGTCCGCCGGTGCAGGATTCGGCAACCGCAATGGTTTTTTCTTTGCGGAGTAATTTTTTATGGATTTGTTTTAGAATTTTATTGGGCATGGCCGTATTATAGCTGTTTTTAATTGTATTGACAAGGCCAGTTTTTATGTTAGAATAAAATCAATTAATCTTTAGGGCAAGGTGCAATTCCTTACCGGCGGTTTAGCCCGCGAGTCAGCCATTAATTTTATGGCGGACAGACCTGGTGAGATTCCAGGGCCGATGGTGCCGTTTTATACGGCGAAAGTCCAGATGAGAAAAGATTAACATTAGTACGCCCGAAGATTGTTTTCGGGTTTATTTTTTTATGAAGACTTATGTTTAATTCCATTCAAGAAATTTTAGAAGATTTAAAAGCCGGATTAATGGTCATTGTCGTTGACGATGAAGATCGAGAGAACGAGGGGGATTTAGTGATGGCCGCTTCCAGCGTTAAATCCGCGGACATTAATTTTATGGCTAAATTTGGCCGGGGCCTGATTTGTGTTCCCATGGAGGAGGATCGGCTGCGTTTCTTGGAGCTTGATCCCATGCTTAAGAATACCTTGCAAGCCGGCAATGAAGATCCTTTTAAGACCGCCTGGATGATTTCTGTGGATGCCGCTAAAGGGGTGAGTACGGGTATTTCTGCTGGCGACCGGGCTAAAACTATTGAAGTTTTAATTAATGCGCAAACCAAGCCGGAAGACCTGGTGCGTCCCGGGCACATTTTTCCTTTGCGTTCGCGCCGCGGCGGAGTCTTAGTTAGGGCAGGGCATACTGAAGCCAGCCTGGATTTAATGCGGCTGGCCGGGCTTTATCCGGCAGGAGTAATTTGCGAGATTATGAATGATGACGGCAGTATGGCCCGTATGGAGCAACTCTTGGAGTTTGCGCGTAAACATACTTTAAAGATTTGTACGATTGCCAGCCTGATTGAATATCGCCGCAGGAGTGAGAAGCTGGTGGAGGCAATTGTGGAGACCAAATTGCCCACGAAATTTGGTGAGTTTAAGTTAATTGTTTATCGCGATCAGACCAATGGCCAGACACACATTGCTTTGTGTATGGGGAGCTGGTTAGATGAATCGATATTGGTCCGCGTACATTCAGAATGTTTAACCGGAGATGTCTTTGGCTCATTGCGCTGTGACTGCGGAAGGCAATTAGAAAAGGCGATGCAGATGATTGCTCTGGAGAAAAAAGGCGTGATCCTTTATATGCATCAAGAAGGCCGCGGCATCGGATTAGTCGAGAAGCTGCGCGCGTATAACCTTCAGGACAACGGGATGGATACGGTAGAGGCTAATGAGGCTTTGGGGCATAAGGCGGATTTACGCGATTACGGTATTGGCGCCCAGATTCTTGTAGATTTAGGGATTAAGCAGATCCGGCTGTTAACTAATAATCCGCGCAAGATTGTCGGCCTGGAAGGTTATGGTTTAGGAGTTTCACAGCGGGTACCCTTAGAAATTGAGCCTAACGCTCAGAATTATAAATACCTTAAAACAAAAAAAGAGAAACTAGGGCATCATCTAGATCTTTAAACAGACACCCCGCGCTAATTGGAATTGCGCGGGTGTTGTCTAGTTAGACAAGGAGGAAACATGGTAAAGGTAATTGAAGGTAAGCTGTTAGCAAAAGGACAGACCTTTGGTCTGGTGGCTTCCAGGTTTAATGATTTTATGACTAAGGAGCTGGTAAACGGTTGTATTGATACTTTGGTCAGGCACGGCGCAGAAGATAAAGATATTACCGTGGTTTGGGTACCCGGGGCATTTGAGATTCCTTTGGTTGCCCAGAAAATGGCTAAAGCTAAATCAGTTGATGCCTTGATTTGTTTAGGTACGATTATCCGGGGAGCAACTCCGCATTTTGATTATATTGCTGCTGAAGTAGCCAAGGGAGTAGCTAAGGTTTCTTTGGATAGCGGCCTGCCGGTTATTTTTGGCGTAATTACTGCTGACAGTATTGAACAGGCAGTAGAACGCGCAGGCTCTAAGGATGGCAATAAAGGCAGAGATGCGGCTCTTTCTGCTATTGAGATGGTTAATTTGTCGGGACAATTAAAATAATAATCTCATGAGAAAACGGACTAAGGCGCGTGAATATGTATTGCAGATGCTTTATCAAGTTGATATTACTCATGGTGATTGGCAGGAAATTCTAGAAAATTTCTGCGCCAGTAACGATCGGCAAGATTTGTCCGGTGAGCTTAAGGATTTCTCCTCCCAGCTGTTGGAGGGCGTGGTTGAGCATCTAGAGGAGATTGATAAAAAAATTAGCAAATATGCCGCGAATTGGCAGCTTGAGCGTATGGCGTTTGTAGACCGCAATATCATGCGCTTAGGTTGTTTTGAACTTTTGTTTCGTGCGGATATTCCGCCCAAAGTTGCGATTAATGAAGCAGTGGAGTTAGCCAAGAAATATTCCGGCCTGGAGTCGGGTAAGTTTGTTAACGCCATACTGGATCAAATAAAAATTGAGAAAGAAAAATGAAATATGCTGACTTGCATGTGCATACCTCTTGCAGTGACGGCACATATACTCCCGCGCAATTGGTCAGAGAGGGTGTTGCCCGGAGGATTTCTGCGCTGGCTATCGTTGATCACGATACGACTGAAGCGCTTACTGAAGCATTAGCCGAAGCAGAAGGTACGGATTTAGAGATAATCCCGGGCATTGAATTAACTGCTCAGCATGAGTACCAGGAGATACATCTACTTGGGTATTTTCTGGATTATCGAAATGCAGAGCTGCTCGAAAAATTAAAATTAGTACAACTTAACCGTATTCAACGGGTTTATAAAATGGTAGAGAATTTAGAGGGATTAGGATTAAAGCTTAACCCGGAGGCTGTTTTTAGTATTTCCGGAAAGGCTACGGTGGGCAGAATGCATATTGCCAGGGCATTAGTTAAGGAGGGTTTAGTTGGCTCTACCGCTGAAGCGTTTCGCAGGTACATTGGGGACAAATCTCCGGCTTATGTTTTGGGGTTTCGTCTTTCTGTGCCAGAGGCAATAAAATTAATTCAGGCTGCCGGCGGTGTAGCGGTTTTAGCGCATCCGTATATGCTTTATAATGACGCATTGATTGCGGAATTCGCGGGTTATGGGTTGGAGGGTATAGAGGTGTATTATCCTGAGCATTCCCAAGCGATGGTTAATTTCTATTTAGATTTAGCTAAAAAGCTTAATCTTTTGATTACCGGAGGAACGGATTTTCACGGCAGCGCAAAACCCCAGATAAAATTAGGTATGATTAAAATACCGCTAGAGTTAGTAGAAAAACTAAGGCTCGCTAAAAAATGATTAAGCCGCTTGATGAATATTACATGGGATTGGCTTTAAAATTAGCGCTTAAAGCTAAAGGAAAAACAACTCCTAATCCTTTAGTGGGCGCGTTAGTGGTAAAAGCGGGTAAAATTATCGGCCGCGGTTTTCATGCTAAAGCCGGGTTTGCGCATGCGGAGATTATTGCTTTGGATGCAGCGGGCAAAAAGGCCTTCGGTGCAACTTTGTATGTTACTCTTGAGCCCTGCGCGCATACGGGCCGTACTCCACCTTGTATTAATCGTATCATCGGAAGCGGTATAAAAGAAGTGGTGGTAGGAATGATTGATCCTAATCCTTTAAATAATGGCAAAGGCGTTACGCTGCTTAAGCAGGGTAATATTAAAGTCAAGGTGGGGGTTCTAGAGGGCCGGTTAAAAGAAATTAACGAAAGTTTTATTAAATATATTACTGCTAGAATCCCTTTAATTACGGTAAAAGTTGCTGAATCTCTGGATGGACGGATTGCTACCCGCACCGGTGATTCCAAGTGGATTACTTCGGATAAGTCGCGGGCCTTTGCCCATAGAATGCGTAAGGATTATGACGCAATTATGGTGGGGGTAAATACCGTGTTACGTGATAATCCCAGCCTGAATGCCTGGTTTTCCCAGAAAAAGTTAATTAAGATAATTGTTGATAGTAATTTGAGCATATCGGAAAATTCTAATATTTTTGCCGGAGACAGCCAGGTAATTATTATTACTTTACCCAGCCGGCCTGGCCAGGAAACGGAGAACCGCAAAAGGTTGGCCGCCAAAGCCAGGATTCTTGAGGTTAAGGAAAAAGCCGGCCAGATTAATTTACGTGATGCCTTAAAGAAACTGGCCCAATTACAAATAAGCAATATTATCGTTGAAGGCGGCGGAACCCTTATCGGTTCATTATTCGACGAAAGGCTGGTTGATAAAATTTTATTTTTTATCAGCCCCAAGATCATCGGAGGTAAAGACGCTGTTTCTTCGGTAATGGGTAACGGGGTCAAGCGCGTAGATCAGGCGGTTAAATTACATGATTTAAAGATCCGGCGTTTTGGCGAAGACCTGTTGGTTCAGGCGAGGGTAAATTAGATGTTTACGGGAATCGTGGAAGAGCCAGGTAAGGTAAAAAAAATAACGCAGCGCTCAGGTATAACCCGGTTAGAGATCAGCGCTAAGAAGGCCTTGATCGATACTAAAATTGGGGATAGTATTGCCTTAAACGGCGTCTGTCTTACGGCCATAGCCATCGGAGATAATTCTTTTAGTTTTGAAGTTATGCAGCAGACGCTTAAAAATACTAATCTGGGGTTATTTAGAATTGGACAGATTGTTAATCTGGAGCGCAGCCTTAAGGTAGGAGATAGGATTTCCGGGCATTTTGTTTCCGGTCATATTGATTGCCTGGGCCTGGTCCGCAGGAAATCCTTGCGTAACGGTAGTGTGGAGCTTGAGATTTCTGTTCCGCCTGCTTTTATCGGTTATTGCCTGCCTAAGGGTTCAGTGTCTCTTGACGGAATAAGTTTGACTTTGGCATCAATCCGCGCTAATATTTTTACAGTTTGCATCATTCCTCATACCCTCAGGAATACTACTTTAAGTTTTAAAGGCCCCTCGGATAAGTTGAACGTTGAATTCGATATCCTCGCTAAAAAAACCGCTGCTTAGTTGCTTAGTGCTTTCTGTTATTGCGCAAGCTCTGAATTTTTGCTATACTAAGCTTATGAAATTATTAGAAAAAGAAAAAGCCCAAGGTTTACGGCTTAATGGTTTATCGCTGAAGCAAATCGCTCAGGCGTTAGAAGTTTCTAAGGGGTCAGTAAGCGCTTGGGTTCGAAATGTAACAGTGCCTAGAGAGGCATTTTTTAATATTAATGATCAGCGTCGTTTAGGTAGAGAACAAAGCCGTAAGACAAGGCTTTTTAATATTGCTAGGCTTAATGATGAGATAAATACTAAGTGCAGAGAAGAAATCATGCCATTATCTAATAGGGATTTATGGATTGCCGGGCTTATGCTGTATGCGGGTGAAGGATTCAAATCTTCGAGTGTTTCAGGGCAGAGAGTCGAGATTGCCAATTCCAATCCTGAGATATTGCGTATATTCATTAATTTTCTAACAAAGGTATGCCTGGTTTCCAAAGAAAAGATTAAAGTGAGATTGATGCTATATGAGGATATATGCCCGGAAGAGGCAAGGAAGTTTTGGTCAAAGGAACTGGGTATTGTCACGAATCAATTCTGCAAGCCTTTTATAAAGAGAAGCTACAAGGACGAACCTTGTCGGCATCTTAGACGTTCAAAATACGGCACAGCTCACGTGAATTTATGTGATATAAAAGTATATAAAAAGATTATTGGTTGGTTAAAAGCTATTTACGAATATAATAATTTTTAGTTTTAAATAGATCAACGGGGAGTGGCTCAGCTTGGCTAGAGCGCTTGCTTCGGGAGCAAGAGGTCGTGAGTTCAAATCTCACCTCCCCGACCAATCTATCAAAGATCGCCAAAGCGTTAGATGTTGGCGGTAATGATTTTGATTAAATAAAAATATGAGTAAATCATTTACTATTCATGACTTACCAGCCGATGAACGTCCGCGTGAGCGGTTGGTTAAGTTTGGCGAACAGGCACTCTCGGCCCAAGAACTATTACAGCTTATTTTGGGACGCGGTATCGCCGGCGAATCGGTGATAGTTACGGCGCAAAAACTACTATCGCAATTTGGTAGTCTTCAGAGATTAGCCGAGGCAAGTATTGAGGAGTTGTCTCTGATCAAAGGAATTGGATTGGCAAAAGCTACACAGATAAAAGCCGTCTTTGAAATTGGCCGCCGGCTTTCCACTCAAACCCCGCCATATAAGAGCAAAGAACTTACCGATCCCAAAAAGGTCTATCAGTTGATAAAAAGCAAACTCAAAGATTATCAAAAAGAACATTTTTATATTATCGCTCTTAATAGTAGAAATCACTCAGTTGCAGAGGTTTCAGTTGGTAGTCTTAATGCTAGTATTGTTCATCCGCGCGAAGTATTCGCTGAAGCCATTAAAAATAAGGCGGCATCCGTTATATTTATCCACAATCATCCATCGGGCGACCCCGAACCATCAGAAGGCGATTTACTAACAACAAAGAGATTAGTTGAAGCCGGTAAAATTTTGGAAATAGAAGTGGTTGACCATATCATTGTTACAAGCAATAGTTTTTTAAGCTTTAAGGAACGTAAATTGTTATGAATCCTAAAATAAACAAAAACGACATTGAATTTTTAATCGATTGCCTCAAGAACGGAAAAGAAATTCCGGAAATTTATAAATACGCAATTTTCCCGACCAAGCAAAAAGAATATGAGCTTGTCTATGCCGGAAAAATGCGAAAAGAAGATGTGCTTGCGGACACCGAAGAAGCCAAGCCGGTGCCTCTACAAATTGAAAAAGTTTTTAATGGCAAAAAATATCCGCTTTACTCTAAAGATTGGCATAATCTTTTAGTTTTTGGCGACAATCTGCAAATTCTCAAAACTTTTAATGAAAATAAGGACCCACTCGTCAAAAATAAAATCAAAGGCAAAGTAAAACTGATTTATATTGATCCACCTTTCGGCACGGGTGATGAATATGACGGCGCGAAAGGCCAGAGTGCTTACAGTGCAAAAAGGAAAGGTGCAGATTTCGTTGAATTTTTGCGTCGCCGGTTGATTTTATTAAAAGAAATTTTGGCTGATGATGGCAGTATTTATGTAAGAATAGATTATCGTTTTGGACACTATATCAAAGTGTTGATGGATGAAGTTTTGGGGAAACAAAATTTTAGAAATCAAATTATTGTTAATAAATCGGGAAGACCAACAGAAAAAATTAATCAATTTCATTCTGGACATGACTTTTTATTATTTTATACTAAAACAGAAAATTATTACTTTAATAATTATGAAATTTTAAAAGAAGAGCAAAAATGGAGAGCGATGCATTTACCTGGTGTCCGGTGGTCGCCGATAGAAAACAAACATGTGGGATTGTTTTCAAAAAAGAGTTTAGAAAAAAGAAAACATAAATTTGTTACAAGAGCAAGAGTAATATTGGGTAAGGAGTTGTTGCCACCAGAAGGCAGACATTGGGCTTTGAGTCAAGAATCTGTTTTTGAGTTAGAGAAACTAGGAAAGATTAGATTGAATAAAAATGGAAATCCAGAAGCCATAGAATCTCCTACTAAAAAAGTTAACGACATTTGGACCGACATCAAGGGATATTCTCAGTATTATGATTATCCAACGGAAAATTCTGAAGAGTTGTTAGAAAGAGTTATTCAGTCGTCTTCGCAAAAAGGCGATTTAATCATAGATGTTTTCGCAGGTAGCGGGACAACGCTTGCGGTTGCGGAGAAACTTGATCGCCGTTGGATTGGCTGCGATATTGGGAAATTGGCGATTTATACAACGCAGAAACGATTACTTGAAATAGATCAAAGCAAGGATTTAAGTGATGCAAAGAAAAAATATAGTAAAGTTGCGAAGTCTTTTGCCGTCGCCACCTCTGGGCTTTATGATCTCGGAAAGATTTTTGCTTTACAAAAAGATGAATATATCCGTTTTGTAAAAGATTTATTTGAAATCGAGGAAGTGAAATCAACAAAAATCGGTGGAGTTGAAATTGATGGGAAAAAGCGAGAGTTTTTAGCAAAAATCTTTCCATACTGGGATTTAAAAAACGCCAGCGTAGATGAAAAATATTTGCAGGAATTGCACAAAAACATCGGCAAGAAAATTGACGGCAGATTTTACATAATCGCGCCGGCAAATAATGTCAATTTTATCAGCGATTACTACCAAATTGACGACGTCCGTTATTATTTCTTAAAAGTGCCATATCAAATAATCAAAGAATTGCACAAAGTGCAGTTTAAGAAATTTCGCCAGCCGCAAAGCAAAGGTCAAATCAACGACTTGGATGAGGCAATCGGTTTTCATTTTATTCGTCAGCCGGAAGTAAAATCAGAAATTAAGAAATTAAAAGAAAAAGTAGTTTTGAAAATCAAGAAGTTTGAGTCCGCCTATTCGCAGGACGAAACCGGAGAAAAGCTGAAAAATTTCGAAAGCTTGGCGATGTTACTTGTGGACTTAAACTATGATGGCGAAAAATTTATGATGACAAATTACTATTTTGCGCAGGACTTACTTAATCACAAGCTAAGCGACGAGGAAGAAAGTGAAGGAGAAATTAAAAAGGAACTGAAAAAACAAGTAGAAATTATAAAGGAATTCCCGAAAAAAGATTGTGGTAAGGAAATTATGGCAATCTATGTTGATATTTACGGTAACGAATTTCGAGAAATGTTAAAGGTAAAGTAGCTATGACAGAAGGAATTAAAATATACAAAACGCAAGATTTAGTTTTGCAGGTAAAGCAAAACTATAATCCAGCCAAGCTTAATTTGAAAAAGTGGGTTGATTTTCTTGATGTGCTTTGTGGCGACAGAGAATTTCAAAAAGAAGCGATCAGGGATGCGATTATTTTTCTTGCGTCCGGTGAATACAACTCAATTGAAAGTTTAGTTGAGGACAATTTCAGAAAAAACGACGAATTGCAGAAAAGATATAAAGATGTCCGAGATTATCAAAAAAACCTTCCTTTGCCGCATAAATTGTCGGCGGTGATTGATTTGGCAACGGGTACAGGCAAAAGCTATTTGATTTACGGCATAGCTCAAATTGCTTTAGGGCTTGATTTAGTGGATAAAGTTTTAGTGCTTTGTCCGTCGCTCACGATTGAGTCAGGCTTGAAAGAAAAGTTTGAGAAGCTTTCCGGTGACGACAAAATAAAAGCAACCTTGCCAGATAGCGCCGTTTTCAAAAATCCAAGAATAATTGATGCAAACAGCACAATCAAAAACGGCGACATTTGCGTTGAAAATATCCATGCCGTTTATGAGCGGACGGGATCGTCAATAAATGACAGCTTAAAAAAAAGCGGCGAGCGCGTTTTAGTGCTGAATGATGAAGTTCATCACGTTTACAATTCATCAAGCGAGCAGGATATAAGAAAATGGAAAGCGTTTTTGCTCAATCCTGATTTTAATTTCAAATATATTTTAGGATTTACCGGCACGGCGTATACGGACGATGAATATTTCAACGATGTTATTTATCGCTACTCAATACGTCAAGCCGTTGACGATAAAGTGATTAAGTCGGTTGACTATGTAGCGAAGGACGAAAATATAGACAAAAACGAGAAATTCCAAAAGATTTACGACAATCACGACGAATTTGTGAAAAAGTATCGGATGATTAAGCCGCTCACGATTTTGGTTACAAAGGATATTTCCAAAGCAAAAACGCTTCGGGAAGATTTGATTGATTTTTTAGAGAAGCGTGAAAAAATCTCCCGCAAAGCGGTAGAGAAAAAAGTTTTGATTATTACCTCACACAAAGACCACAAGAAAAATATTTTGGAATTGAAAAATGTTGACGACAAAGAAAATTCGGTTGAGTGGATTGTTTCCGTTTCTATGCTTACCGAAGGCTGGGATGTAAAAAATGTCTTTCAAATTGTGCCGTGGGAAGACCGAGCCTTCAATTCGAAACTTTTGATTGCCCAGGTTTTGGGCAGAGGGCTTCGCATACCGGAAGAATACAAATCGCCACAACCGAAAGTCAGGGTTTTTAATCATGACGCTTGGAGCCGAAACATTCGCGGCTTGGTTGATGAGATTTTGGAAATTGAAGTCCGCCTCACAAGTGAGATTCTGACTTCTGGTGAACGAGTAAAATATAATTTCGATCTTTACACTATTGACTACGAAAAACAGGAAAGAGCCGTTAAAGCGGGAAAAGATACAGAAGTTTTTGATTATTCAAAGGGATATATCAATTTAGTCGCTCAAATTGAGCAAATAGCCAGAGAAACTGAATATGAAGATTTGGGAGGGGTTATTAAGCCAAAAACAACGATAATCCAAAAAGAAGTTTTTGTCGTTGACGATGTGGTGGCGAAAATCGTTGAAACTTTTAAGACAAGAGATTTTGAGGCAAAAATCAGATTTCCAAAAGGCGAATACGAAAAAGAACACTTGCCTCCAGAGAACGAAATTAAAGAGATTGTTGTAAATTCAATGCGAAAGGTTGGCATAAAGAGCGGAGTTTTGACGGAAGACAACGCTAACAGAATTTTCAAAGCGTTTCAAACGCTTTTCAGGGCGAGGGGTTCAACGATTGTTTTGGAAAGGACGGCAAATAAGCCGAAGTTAATCAGCACAAAAGAAATTGAAAAAGAAAGCGTTGCCGTCGGAGCGATAAAGCATGGATCAACAGTTTTCTATACCGAAAATTTCAAAGATGAGTGTAAAAACGGAATGATTGATATTTTGCAAGACATAGCCAACGATGAAAACTTGCCAAGAAGCGCAAGCAAAGAAGTTAATTCTTACTGTTTCAAGACACCGGTCAATGTCGTTTTGACAAAACTTGAGCCGGAACGCAAGTTCGTTGAAGCGATTGTTGGCTCAAAAGTATGCGCAAAAATTGACGCTTGGATAAAATCGCGGGACATGGGATTTTACAGTGTTGAGTATTCGTGGAGAAAAGGTGAACACCCGACACAAGGTAGTTTTAATCCTGATTTTTTCTTGAAGCTTGGCGAAAATATCGTCGTTATTGAAATCAAAGCGGATGATGATGATTCTGACGAAAATAAGGCGAAGTATCGCTGGGCGAAACAGCATTTCGAGACGTTGAACGAGGAATTGAAAAAGAGCAAGATCAAACAGCGATACTTCCTCCACTTTTTGAGTCCGAATAGCTATGCTGAATTTGTAGAATATTTTTGTGACAATAGGGTTTTTGATAAGAAATTTCGTAGTAAGCTTGAGGATTTACTGGATAGGGTCCAAGGTGTAAAGTATGGCTAATAAAGAACGAAGAGGGGGACGGCGTGGCGGGTTTCTATTGATAAATTAGTAAAAGGGATTGAAAGATCGTTTTCAAATGTTTTGGGCAGGAAGACAGATTTGTTAAACGAGGAGGAAAGACATGAAAAATGATATTAATAAAATAAAACAAAAAATTCTTCCAATTCTACAAGAGTATGGAATTGGAAAAGCGGCCCTTTTTGGCTCATTTGTTCGAGACGAGATGGAAGAGGATAGCGATATTGATATTTTAGTGGAGATTAAGGCAGATATCAGCCTGCTTGATTTTGTAGGGATCCAGCAAGAGATTGAGGATGCCCTGGGACGAAAAGTAGATTTAGTAGAATACGATACCCTCAAACCTCTTCTTCGAGAGAGGATACTGAAAGAACAGGTGATGCTCCTATGAAAAGAGATGCTCGGGTATATATTGAAGATATCTTAGAAGCCATAAGAAAAATAGAAGAGTACATGCAAGAACTCAACAGCGATGAGGAGTTTTATGATAATACTCAAATTCAGGATGCTGTTTTAAGACGGTTAGAGATTATTGGCGAGGCGGTTAAGAATGTCCCGCAAGAATTCCGAGATCAATATCCAGATATACCCTGGAAACAGATCGCAGGTATGAGAGATATTCTTATTCATGAATACTTCGGGGTAAAGTTAAAACGAGCCTTAAAGGTTGTAAAGGTTGATATGGTTGATTTGAAAGTAAATATCCTAAAAATAAAGCAAGATTTAGGATAACGTCGAAAAAGTTTTATCCGGATATTTACCTGTTGGTCGATGTTCCCGGGAGATTGGATGGGCCGGTAGGCCGTGGTTTGGCAGCCGAATAGCCAAAATAAGAGAAGTGGTAGAGGTGTTGACGGAAAAGTAACGCGTTTTTATTATTAATTGATCAGCAGCGAGTGTAAATTTATGAATACCAAGAAAAAAAGTAAAAAAGTGATAAAAAGGCTTTCGCACGCGGTAAAACCTAAAGAATTATCTTTAGAAGAGTGGCAGATTCTGCTTCGGCGGCAGATTGCTCAAGATGAGGCTTATCGGATAAAAAATATCGGCGCCGATCCTATTTTTTCAACATTTGAACTAACTAATCCCAAAACAGAAAGGACATATCGAGTTGTAATTTGGGGAGAGAAATTGGGGGTTAATTATTGCTCTTGTCCTGATTATTCCGTAAATACATTAGGGACCTGTAAGCATATCGAATACCTTTTACGCAGATTACGAAGAAAAAAGGGGGCAAAAAAAATACTTGAAGAAGGGTATGTCCCGGAATATTCCTTTGTTACCTTGAGGTATGGACTTAGGCGCCGTGTTGCCTTTTCCATAGGAAAATCTGCCAGTAATCCGCTGAAGAAATTAGTTAACCAATTTTTCGATAACAAGGGATTTCTAATCGCAGAGGGATTTGGGCATTTTGATGAATTTGTTAAACAGGCGGATTTATTAGATGACGATGTCCGTTATCATGAAGACGCGTTATTATTTGTCGCGATGGCTAAAGACGCGGATATCCGCAGAAGGCGCGTTGAGAAAAAGTTTCCGCGGAGCGGACAGGACGCCGCGTTTGAAGATTTACTAAAGGCGAAATTATACCCTTATCAGAAAGAAGGGGCGTTATTCGCGGCGATAGCCGGCAGATGCATAATAGCGGATGATATGGGGCTGGGCAAGACATTGCAGGCTATCGCGGCGAGTGAAATTATGGCTGATTGTTTTGGAATTGAAAAGGCGCTGATTATTTGTCCTACCAGTTTAAAACATCAATGGGAGAAGGAGATCCAGCGGTTTAGTCATCGTTCTGTTCAAGTAGTCCAGGGTTTATTATCTAAAAGACAATTGTCGTATAAGCAAGAAAGTTTTTTTAAGATCGCCAATTATGACGTAATCCATCGCGATATTAGGGCTATTGCAGGATGGAAGCCGGATATTATAATACTTGATGAAGCGCAGCGCATCAAAAATTGGAGGACGCGGTTAGCCAGATCCGTGAAAAAACTCTACTCTCCTTACGCGATTGTCCTTACCGGAACGCCGCTGGAAAACAGATTAGAAGAATTACATTCTATTGTCGGATTTATTGATAAGCACCATTTAGGGCCGCTTTTCCGTTTTCGGCATACGCACGAAATAATAGACGAAACAGGGAGGGCGATTGGCTACCGTAATCTTAATAAATTAGGAGAATCGTTAAAGCCTATTTTGATACGGCGCAGGAAAGAAAAAGTTTTGGCGCAGCTTCCCGGGCGGATAGAAAAAGAGTATTTTGTGGCAATGACTGCCGGGCAATCAGCCATTCATGAAGAAAACAGGGAGATTACCGCCCGGATTGTGAATAAATGGAAACGGTATAAGTTTTTGAGCGAAGAGGATAAACAGCGCCTGATGATGGCGCTGCAAAATATGCGGATGGTTAGCGATGATACGTATTTGATTGATCAAAGTAAAAAAAGCGGGAATAAAATTGGCGAATTAGAAATACAACTGCAAGAATTGCTAGAAGATCCCGGCGTAAAAGTCGTGATTTTTTCACAATGGATTCGGATGTTTGAACTCGTTATGGCGATGATGAACGCGCGTGGTTGGAAATATGTTTGGCTTCACGGAGGCGTACCGGGTAATAAACGCGGAGAACTTATCAGCAGATTTAAAGAAGATTCCGCTTGCCGCGTATTTTTATCAACAGAGGCGGGCGGGTTGGGGCTTAATTTGCAAAACGCGTCCACGGTTATTAATCTTGATTTACCGTGGAACCCCGCGGTTTTGGAACAGCGTATCTGCCGCGTTCATCGAATAGGGCAAAAACGCTGTGTCAGGGTGATTAATTTCATTACCGAAGGTTCTATCGAGCAGGGAATGTTGTCGCTGCATAAATTTAAACGTTCTATGTTTTCCGGCATACTTGATAATGGAGAGAATGAGGTGTTTATGGGAATCTCTCGTTTTAATCAGTTTATTAAAACAGTCGAGACTGCTACGGAAGGTATTCCTAAGATAGAAGAGAAAGTTTCTCGGGCTGGATTTGAAGAAGCGATAGAAGACGAACAAACATCGCGCGAAGAGGTTATAGAAGAGGATGGTTCAAAAGAAGAGGCAAAGAAAACATTTTCCCATGAACCCGTGTTTGATAAAGAAGCTATGCGGCATTTTTTACAAGCCGGGGTTTCTTTTTTGGGAAAGATACTTAAACAACTCGACAGCGATACTAATGAAGGATCGGTTCTATCAGATATACAATTTCCTCTTGGGATTAAAGTAAAAAAAGATGAAACAACCGGGAAACAGGCGCTTCAAATTCCATTACCCGATGATGAGGCAATGAAAAAATTAGTTCAGGCTGGCCGGATTTTTTTAGATATTTTTAAAAAGTGATAAAAGAACCATATTCTTGCTTGTGATAGCATGGGAAATTATATTTATCCCCGCGAATTTGCCTCACAAATCTATGCGCGGGGCCTGTGGAAAATTACGAAGCAATCTAAAAACAAGATTGCTTCGTCGGGCTTTGCCCTCTTCGCAATTACACTTGGAAAATTTTGGGGAAACTCCACAGCAATTTTCCTTGACAACTTTAAAAGCATAGTGTATACTTTAAGTGTGGCGACATTTGTTGCCACATAATAAAAAGGAGGTTATCGTGAGCGCAGTAATTGACTTAATAAAAGCAGAGCATGTAGGGGTAAGGGAATTAAGAGATCACTTGTGTGGATTTATGAAAGACAAAAAACCGGCCATAGTGGTAACCGAAAGAGGGCAACCTGTAAGGGTAATTGTGTCTTACGCAAAGATGGTTGAATTACTAGAATTCTTTGATGAAGTTTCAGATCCGGATACTATGAGGAATATCCATGAAGGCGTAGAGGCAATTAAACAAGGTTCTAAAGGTGTTTCTTTTTCGGGAACCTATAAAAAATATCATTCAGCGGGCCAAGCGGCAAAAGAATGAATTACGATATTAGATATCCAACACCAAGGCTGAAAAGATATTTTGACGAATTTCTGCAAAAAAAGATCCATCATAAAAATCAGAGGGAAAAAATAGTAGATGAAGTAGATGATCTCAGAGGCAATCCTAGGCCATTCCATAAAAAAGGGTTTACGGAAATCAAACCGCCAATGCCTGTTTCTTATCATCTAGCAGAATACAGATTAAGAATTGGGGATTATCGGGTTTTGTATAATGTAGATGATCAGCAGAAAATCGTCTGGATATTAGATATAAGGATACGCGCGGAGAAAACTTATAGAGGATAAAGAAGAATAAATGAAATAGTGCGCATTGCAAGAAATATTGTCTATGAAGAAACAGCTGCGCCTTTTTTATTCAGGCAGAGTCCAAGGGGTCGGGTTTCGCTATACCGTCCAGGATATAGCGAATCAACGCAAGGTCCTTGGCTGGGTTAAGAATTTAGATGACGCCAGGGTTGAGGTAGTGGCGGAAGCCGAGGAGGATCTCCTGGATAGCTTCCTTCAGCAGGTCAATCAGTCTTTTTCCCGTTATATCGCCGATGTGCATATCGAATGGAAACCGGCAAGCGGTCAATTCCGCGATTTTCAAATTGTATTCTAGCCAGCCAAATAGTAGAAAATGTCCAGCCAAATTAAAAATCGGATCGAGCAATTAAAAGCAAAATTACGCAAACACGATTATCTTTATTATGTTTTAAGCCAGCCATTAGCCGCGGATAAAGAATATGATGATTTAATGCGTCAGTTAATCACCCTGGAAAATAAATATCCCCAATACCGCACCGATGATTCTCCCAGCCAGCGTTTAAGTTCAGGAATAAGTCCGGGTTTTAAAACGGTAAAGCACCGGGTGGGAATGTTTTCTCTGGATAATACTTATTCTATTGATGAATTAAAACTTTGGGATGAACGTGTGCGTAAAGGATTAGGAGTAAATAATAATTATAAGTATGTGGTTGAGCTTAAGATTGACGGAGTTAGCGCAAATTTAACTTACGTTGATAGGAAGTTAACCTTGGGGGCTACTCGCGGAGATGGGCAGACTGGTGAAGACGTGACTGCCAATATCAGGACTATCCGGGCGATTCTTCCGGAGCTTTTGGATAAGGCTCCTGGAGATTTATTTGAGATCCGCGGTGAAGTGTACATGGATAAAAATGATTTTTTAAAAGTTAACCAGGAACGTATAGAGCAAGGAGAAGCTTTATTTGCCAATCCACGCAATGCCACCAGCGGCTCGCTGAAATTATTGGACTCAAGCCTGACCGCTAAAAGGCGCCTTAGTTTCTTCGCTCATTCTTTAGGCGTTTATCAAGGCGAGCCGATAGATACGCAATGGGATTTTTTAACTAAACTTACTCATTGGGGAATACGCGTAAATCCCAATTCGGCGCTCTGTTTTAATATTGAAGAAGTAATCGGTTATTGCCAAAAATGGCAAGATAAACGCGATGAGCTTGATTATGAAATTGATGGGATAGTGGTTAAATTAAATAGTTTCAGCCAGCAGAAGGAGTTGGGTTTTACGGCTAAAGCCCCGCGTTGGGCAGTAGCTTATAAGTTTGCTGCCCGCCAGGCTACCACCCAGGTTTTAGCAATTAATGTTAATGTCGGCCGCACCGGGGTGATTACTCCGGTGGCTGTGCTTGAGCCGGTAGAATGTTCCGGCGTAATCATCAGCAATGCTACTTTGCATAATTTCGATGAGATAGAAAGGCTGGGATTGCGGGTTGGTGACCGGGTGCTTATTGAGCGCGCAGGAGATGTAATTCCGAAGGTAGTAAAAGTGGTGGAGCAAAGAGGTAAGCAGCCTTATAATAAACCCCAAAAGTGCCCTTCTTGCCGGGAAAGAATTGTTAAAGAGAAAGCAGAAGATGTGGCCTATCGCTGCATTAATTCTAATTGTCCTGAGCATCTAGAGCGGTCACTTCTACATTTTGCCAGCCGGGATGCCTTGGATATTGAAGGTCTGGGCCAGGCGGTAATCACCCACCTGGTAAAACTGGGGCGGCTAAAAAGTTTAGCGGATATTTACAAACTTAAAATGAATGATTTGTTGCAGGTGGAATTGTTTAAAGAAAAGAAGGCGAATAATCTATTGGAGGCGATTCAGAAAAGCAAGAAACAGCCTTTGGCGCGTTTAATTTTTGCCTTAGGTATACGCCATGTAGGGCAAAAAGCTGCTTATACCTTGGCGATGGAATTTGGTAGTATGGGTAAACTTATGCGGGCTGAGCTTGGCGGCCTAGATAGGATACCTGAGATTGGTGAAGTTATGGCTGGTTCTATTGTTGACTATTTTCATTTAAGTCAGGCTAAGAAGTTAATTCGACAGTTAAAAAGTGCGCAGGTGAATATGCGTCAGGAAGTTCCTAAGGTTAAGATTAATGCCTTAACCGGTAAGAGAATAGTTTTCACCGGGCAGTTAAAAGGATTTTCGCGCTCGCGAGTAGAAGCGTTAGTGCGTCAATTTAGAGGTATTCCTGCTTCAAGCGTGAGCGGTAAGACTGATTTTTTAGTAGCCGGAGAGAGTCCGGGCACAAAATTTAATGAAGCCAAGGAATTAGGAGTAAAAATTATTAATGAAAAAGAGTTCGGGGAGATGATAAAATGAATAAGAAATCAAAAATCAAAAATCAGAAGACAAAATATTTCCGTTCTCTGTTTTCTGGCCTCTGTATTCTGACATCAGTTGCCTGTCTTTTGTTCTCGGCGGTAGGTTGTGAGGCTTTCACGCGTAAATTTACCCGTAAATCTAAGAAGCCGGAGGCAACGGTGGAGATGGTCCTTACTCCGCAGGAGTATAAGGGGCCGGATATGACTAAAGAGGAGCTCTACCGGCAGCATTATCTTTATTGGAGCTCCTGGCAAGATGAGTTAATCAATGCTCTTACCCAAAAGGCAAGTTTAAAGAAAAAAGTAGATTGCGCTAGCGAGGCATTAAAGAATCTGGTGAATATGAAAATGATGCTGGTAACAGATGCCCAGAAAAATTTTGACCTGGAGATTGTTAAGTTAAATGACCTGTTGGCGGATATAAAAAGTGATGTTTATGGGGCAAATGACAGCCGGAATCTGCAGGTTGCCCAGCGGATTAAGTCTAGTATGCATAAGGGTTTTATCTATCCGAAAATAAGGAACTATTTAAAATGATTTTAGAAACAGTTCATGTCGGTTTGATGCAGGTTAATTGCTATATTCTTGCCTGTGCTCCGGGAGCTCAGGCGATGATTATTGATCCCGGTGACCAGTACTCTAAGATCATGGCAGTTTTAGATAAACATAAATTAAAGCCGGCCATGGTGATTAATACGCATGGGCATTATGACCATATTGGCAGCGATGATGAATTTGGTGTTTTGGTTTATGTGCATAAAAAGGATTTACCGATGCTTGTTGATGCCGGAAAAAATCTTTCCGCTAGTTTTTCATTAGCCTATAAGGTTAATTCTGAGATTAAAACTTTGGAAGATAAAGAAATTATTAAATTAGATTGTTTGGAATTGGAGGTGCTGCATCTTCCCGGGCATACCCCGGGAGGTATCGGCCTTTTGATGAAAAAACCGCAAACGGATATCATCTTTACCGGTGACACCTTGTTTAAGCAGGGTGTAGGGCGTTCGGATTTACCGGGGGGCAGCCAGCAGATGTTGGAGGAGGCAATCAGAGAAAGATTATTCGTCCTGCCCGCCAATACTAAGGTTTATCCGGGGCATGGAGCAGCTACCACTATCGGAAGAGAACAGAGCAGTAATGTATTTGGATTATAATGAAAGAACTTATTGATTCATTCCTAGATTATCTTTCGGTTGAGCGCGCCCTGGCTAAAAATACCATTGTTGCCTATCGAGCGGATTTGAATCTCTATCTGGATTTTATTGATAAACGGGGAATCGTCGCGCTTTCTAAGGCCACTAAAAATGATATTGTTGAATTCATGCTTTTTCAAAAATCCCAAGGAATATCACCTACGAGTATTTCGCGCCGGTTGGCAGCGATACGCATGTTTCATCGTTTTTTAGCCAGGGAGAGAGTTTTAAAAAGCGATCCGACTACTTTGATTGATTCTCCGAAACTGTGGAAGAAGGTTCCGGATACCCTTTCTTTAAATGAAGTGGAGGCATTAATTAGCCAAGCTGATGTGCGCGATCACCAGGGAGCCAGGGACAAGGCAATCTTAGAAACTCTTTATGCCACAGGAATGCGGGTATCGGAATTGAGTAATCTTAAAACTAATAATGTTAATTTAGATATTGGGTTTTTACGCTGTATCGGCAAGGGGAATAAGGAGCGGATTATTCCTTTAGGTAAGAAAGCTATCCATAGTATTAAGCGCTACTTAGAGTTTGGCCGGGAGCATTTTTTAAACCCCGTTAGAAGTGGCGCCCCGCGCCGCGGGACTTCTAACGGGGTAAAGCAAAAAACTTCAGAGTTCCTATTTATCAGCCGCTGCGGGGCTGAATTATCCCGGCAATCCGTTTGGAAATTGATCAAACGTTATGCCCTAGAGGCTAAAATTAAGAAATCGATAAAAGTGCATACTCTGAGGCATTCATTTGCTACGCATTTATTGGAGAGAGGCGCGGATCTGCGGAGCGTGCAGGAGATGCTGGGGCATTCCGATATCTCTACTACTCAGATTTATACGCATATTGATAAAGAACGGCTTAAAACGATTCACAAGCTGTTTCATCCGCGACCATAAGGGTAGGTAGAAGATGATAAAATATTTTAAAAAATTACCTTCAGAATTAAGAAAAGTTATTCGCCAGGCCTCTAAGGTTTCTCAAGAAACCCGGATGCCGGTATATCTGGTCGGTGGATGCCTGCGCGATTTAATTTTAGGGGTTAAAAACCTGGATTTAGATATTGCGATTGAAGGAAATGGCATTATTTTTGCCCAGCGTCTAGCGCAAAAACTAAAATCCAGCCTAAGAATTCATGAACGGTTTGGAACGGCTACCTTAATTTTAAGCGATGGGTTAAAAGTGGATATTGCTACTACGCGTCAGGAAAAATATCCTTATTTTGCAGCGCTTCCGGAGGTAAGTCCGGGATCATTAAATGAAGATCTTAAACGCCGGGATTTTACGGTTAATGCCATGGCAGTAAGCCTAACTGTAGATAAGGAGCAAAAAATAATTGATCCGTTCGGCGGCCAAGATGACCTGGCCTCAGGCAGAATTCGTGTCTTACATAATTTAAGTTTTAAGGATGATCCCACGCGGATATTCAGGGCGATACGTTTTAGCCGGCGTTTTGATTTTAAGATTGAACCGAAGACGCTCGCGTTGCTAAAGCAGGCAATAAGTGAAGGCTTGTTATCTAAAGTAAACCCCCATAGAATGCGCGTGGAATTGATAGCAATACTTAAAGAGCAGAATCCATTCAAGCCGATAAAGGAACTTGGTGATTTAGGCGCGTTGTCCTTTATCAGCGCTAAATTAAAAATCGACAAATCTACGCGGGCCTTATTTAAATCTATCTCCCAACAGATAGCTTGGTTTATTAAAAATTTTACTGCGCGCAGACAACCGGATAGTTGGCTGGTTTATTTTACGGCACTCCTGGCCCCGCTTACTTTGGCGCAGATTAATCTGCTTATTTCCAGTCTGGGTTTGCGTAAAGGGGAAGCCAAGCGGGTGATTAGCTATTACCGGGAGCGCGGTAAGCTTATTTCTTCTTTGAGTAAAAAGCACCTGTTGCCGGAACAGATTTTTTCATTACTTGAACCTTTAAGTTATGAAACAATTATTTTGGTTAGCGCTGCGACGCCAAATAAAAAATTTAAAAAGTATTTGACAGATTTTCTTGAGATTTATAATGGTATGCGCCTTTGTATCTGCGGAAGTGACCTGAGCGGGTTGGGCGTTTTACCGGGGCCGGAGTATCAGAAGATATTTGCCAAAGTATTAACGGCTAAACTTAACGGCCAGGTAAGGAATCGCCAGACAGAGATGGCCTTAATTAGAAAGTTAGTGAGAGATAAATAGAAACGGAGCGCATAACGATGTCCAGGCACGAGCGTGTTGAAGAAGCGATAAGAAAAGAGGTCAGTCTTATTATTCATGATGAGCTTAAAGACCCGCGCATAGGTTTTGTTACGATCACCCGGGTGGAGTTGTCCAAGGATTTAAGGAATGCGAGAATTTTTTATAGCGTTTTAGGCAAGGAGGATTCTTGTAAAAAAACTAAAATCGCTTTAGATTCCGCTGTAGGTTATGTCCGCAGCCTGGTCGCTCAGAGGATTAATATGCGTTTTGCCACTGAACTTATGTTTTGCGAGGATCATTCTACCGAGCATAGTGTCAAGATCCAAGAGGTGCTCAACAAGATAAAGGAGACTGATGAGCCTAAATGAAATCTGCAGGAGCATCAAGAAGCATAATAATTTTTTGATTACTGCTCATACCAGCCCGGAGGGTGATGCCCTGGGTTCCCAATTAGGGTTTTATAATCTTATCAAAAAGCTGGGTAAGCGGGCAGCGATCGCCAGCGATGATCAATTACCCGCTGGCTATGATTTTCTACCCGGGATCAAGCATATCTGCCGTTTAGGCAGGGAATTTAAATATATTAAATTTGATTGTTTAGTGGTCCTGGATTGCGCAGATTTAAAACGTACAGGCAGAGTCTATAAATTAAACCAGGATAATAAGCCGGTATTAAATATCGATCACCATATCAGCAATCAAATTTTTGGCGATGTAAATTGGGTGGATGCGCACGCTTCTTCCTGTTCAGAGATGATTTATAAGCTGCACAAACGGTTAGGCCTGGCGATGGATAAGGATACGGCTTTAGTCTTATATACGGGTATGATGACCGATACAGGGTCTTTTCGTTATTCCAACACCGCTAGCTCTACGTTTAAGGCTGCCGCTGAGCTTTTGAAATATGGAGTTAATGTCGCGGGAGTCTATCGCCAGGCTTATGAAAATATTCCTCCGCCAGAGGTAAAATTACTGCTTAAATTTTTGTCAAAAATTAAATTTTTTTGCCAGGGTAGAATTGCCGCCTTTCAGATTGATTCAGAGTTGTATCGAGGTAAAAAAACCGGTATAGATTTAGCGGATCATGTTTTAAGTTTTGGCCGCTCGATTAAAGGAGTTGAGGCAGTAGTATTGTTTAAAAATAACTCCGGATTAAAATCCCAGATCCGGGTTAATTTAAGAAGCCAGGGCGCGGTGGATGTAAATAAGATCGCAGCTTTTTTTGGAGGGGGAGGGCATAAGACGGCTGCCGGTTGTACTCTTCCCGGTGGTTTTTCAGTTGTGCGAGGCAAAGTTATTGCTAAAATTTGTCAGGGATTAAAAAAATGAGAATTATTTATGGTGTGGTAAAAATCGGGAAGTTGCGCAGGCCGGTGGTAGCTTTGGGGGTTTTTGACGGTTTGCATCTTGGCCATCGCAATATTTTACAGGCTGCAGTTAAAAAAGCACGCCAGATTAAGGGCACCAGTTTGGTTTTAACTTTTTTCCCGCATCCACAGGGAAAAAAGAGCTTGTATTCTCTGGAGCACCGCTTAAGATTAATTGCTGAACTGGGTTTAGACGTGTGTATCGTGGTGAATTTTAGCCGCGGTTTTGCAAAAACAAGCGCTGTAGATTTTATTGCTAAAATACTGGTTGAAAAAATCGGAGCAAGCTTTGTCTACGTAGGAAGAAACTTCCGTTTTGGTAATCAGGCTCGCGGCGATTATAGGCTGTTAGCTGTAAGTGCTAAAAAATACAAATTCGGGCTTAAAATTTTTAACGTTGTAAAATCGGCGGGAGTTACGGTTAGTAGTACCGCCATAAGAAAATTAATTAAAAATTATAAAATTAAAGAAGCCGAGGGGTTACTTGGCCGCCGGGTAAGTGTTTTAGGGACGGTGACCAGAGGCAGCAGGCTGGGCAGGTTATTGGGGTTTCCTACGGCTAACATTAAGCCTCACCATGAAGTTATCCCGCCTGCGGGTATCTATGCGGTAGGAATCGTATTTTCTAAAAAAAAGTATAATGGCGTCTGCTATATCGGTAAAAGGCCGACCCTTCATCCTAAAAATAAGGCCATGCGCATAGAGGTGCACATATTTAATTTTCATAAAAATATTTATGGCTTAGTGCTGGAGATCCAGTTTATAAAATTAATCCGCTTAGATCAAAAATTTGCCAGCCTGAAAGATTTATCCGCTCAAATCCAAAAAGATATTATCTCCTGCCGCAAAATTTTTGTTTAAAACAAGGGGACGGTTCTATTTTTTAAATTTAAAAAATAGAACCGTCCCCTTGTTTCGCGGCAACACCACAATAGCTGGGGATTCTGGTGGTTTTATCCACAATTGATTGTGTTTACAGTATTTAGGAAATTTTTGTCTGTTACCGATTTTTTAAAAGTGCACTATTTATAAATTAAAAGTGCACTATCTTTAGTAGTTCTGTTTTAACCTTTTGGATGTCCAAAAGCCTGTCTTTATGCCAGAATCT
>JAUYBI010000074.1 GCA_030693145.1 Candidatus Omnitrophota bacterium | reverse complement strand
CAGAATAAAAAAGAACGCGTATTATCAGGTTGCCGTACGCAATGATGTCAGCCGCCACAAAAATATTTATTCCGACCAAATTATTCAGCTTAAGGGATTTTATTCAAAACAGAAATTCCCTTACAGGCTGCGCCGTATCCGCTCTAAGGATCCTGAAACCAGCAAGATAATCGTAATCCTTACCAATAATTTTACCTGGTCAGCTAGAACCATAGCCCAGATTTACAAAGAGCGTTGGCAGATAGAACTATTTTTTAAATGCATCAAGCAGCAGCTCAAGGTCAAAAGCTTTGTAGGTACATCTAAGAACGCCTTGCTGTCCCAATTATGGGTGGCGTTAATTACTTATCTGCTATTAAGCTATTTGAAATTCAAATCTAAGTTCGCTTGGTCGCTTTATACGCTTTGCTCAATACTACCAACAAATCTATTTTCAAGAAGAAACCTCTGGGATTGGCTTAATGCGCCGTTTCATGAAAAGAGCGAAGCGCCGCCAGAGATTTTACAACTAAAGTTCAGTTTTTGCTAATTTGGACAGCAGTGCCCTACTATAATTAATAATAAAATTACCGCGGATAGCCACAGCCAATCTCTTACCCTAATCTTAAAATCATTCCAGGCTAAAGCCTCCCCCTGATATCCCCGCGAAAGCATCGCTTTATACACCTCTTCATTCAACCCCACGGAACGGCCCCATAAAGAAGCAATATTCCAGGCCACAATACCCTGGCCTTGCTGATATTGCACTCCCCGGCCCACGCGGCTTTTAATCGCTAAATACGTATTCTGAATTATCCCCGCAAAAAGATAAATATAACGGTAGCACATCCCCAAAATCATGATAAAAATCGCGGGGATCTTAAAAATCCTTAAAACCTTAAGCAGGACAAAATGCCTGGTAGTTATATTTAAAAGAACGACAAACGACACGCAGGTAATTACGCGGATAACAAAAACCATAGCCCCCCCCAGCCCCTGATGCGTAATCGAAAATTTAGCTCCCAGAACCTGCCAGCTAAACAGCGGCTCTCCGGGCCCAAATATCGCCGGAAAAGCAATACCCAGAGAAAATAGCGGAATAAAAACCCAGGTCCGCTTCAGAAAAAATCCCAATTCTATCCTGGAAATTAATACCAAAAATAAACAGAGCGCGTAAAGAAAGAGCAGGGCCGGAATACTGCCGGTAAATAGCGCCTGGAGGATGAATAAAAGAAAACTGATTATTTTAACCCGCGGGTCCAGTGACTGCAAAAATCCGCCTCTCTGGGCAGCTTCTTCGGCAAAAATTGAATCCTTAAAAAAGGTTAAGCCGCCTACAATCGAACGCTCGATAAAATTATTACTTTTCATTTTTTTTAGACATTGCAATGCACTCTATTTCCAGTAGGGGAGGTTTAAACCTCCCCTACTGGAAATCAACAAGATTTATTACTTTTTGAAGGGATATTTACCGCAGCAGAATTTTTCCCCTTCCGGACAATACCCCAACGCATCACATTTAGCTCCCGCATCCGCAAAAACTGCCGGCAATTTTTCGACGCAAATCGCCAGCATCTTATTCGCCAGCTGGCGAATCTCCCACTGTGCCCTTAAACAACAGCGATGCTCAAAGAAATGTAATAACTCCCGGCAATTCATAGTAACCACAATTTTAGTCTCCGCCGCCTGCGGAAGCACAAAACGCGCATCCTGATTTGCCGACTCACCGCTAAGATTATCCTGCCCCAAAAGCGTAAGTAATTTAGTGTAACTTTGCTGAATTACTGCCATTAACTTTTCAAATTCTTTTTTTGCTTCCGGATTACGCTCAATCTCCGGCGGAAGAATATAATCAAAATCTTTTTCTTTGACATACCGCTGACTTTGCATGGAATAAGAAGCCAGACGGTGACGCACCAATTGATGCGTAAGAGCACGGGAAACTCCTTCAATAGCAAAAGTAAACTTAACGTGCTCCAATGGACTTTGATGGCCGGAAGCCACAATGCTCTTTACAAAAGCTTCCTGTTTTTGGAGCGTTATCGCTTCATCTAAAAAAACATCACCGGCAAATTTTTCAGAATAACATTGCCGGCAAGCGGCATAAATAAGGGTGATTGCATTCTGGCTCATCTCTAATAATTTAACCTTCATCATAACTTTAGACATTACTAATTCTCCTTTTTTAAATCTTATAATAAAGCCTGCTGACTTTTATTAATTACAGTAGGGTGGATTTAAACCCTTTTATTAATTACAGTAGGGTGGATTTAAACCCTTTTATTAATTTTAACAATAGTAGGGTGGGTTTAAACCCACCCTACTATTGTTAAAAAGCTGTATAGCCGGCAGACTGTAATTAATAAACTGCAGGGGATGTTTAAACCCACCCTACTATTGTTAATAAACTGTAGGAGATGTTTAAACCCACCCTACTATTGTTAATAAACTGTAGGGGAGGTTTAAACCCACCCTACTGTAATTAATAAACTGTAGGGGAGGTTTAAACCTCCCCTGCTGTAAAGAGTCAGTTATCTTTTAAAGATAAATATTCAGCGGCTAAATATGAACTACGCACATAAGGCGCGCTTTCAATATGCAAGAATCCCAAATCTCTTCCTTTTTCTTTATAACAGTCAAATTGCTCTAAAGAAATATAATCTTTGACCGGATAATGCTGTTTGCTTGGCGCCAGGTACTGGCCGATACTCAATAAATCGCATTTCACGGAACGTAAATCCTGCATTACTGCTAAGACCTCATCTACTTTTTCCCCTAACCCCAGCATCAGGCCGGATTTTGTCTTCAGCTGCGGAGCAATTTCTTTTAGCGCACGCAACAGGCCAACTGAACCTGCATAATCCGCGCCTTGACGCACGACTTTATAAAGCGACGGAACCGTTTCCAGGTTGTGCGCAATAATATCAGGTTTGGCCTTAACCACAATTTTTAAAGCATCTACAGAAAACCCGAAATCCGGAATCAAAGTTTCTATTTTAACTTGCGGTAATTTTTTTCTAATCAACATGACTGTCCGGGCAAAAATTTCTGCCCCTCCGTCGGTAAGGTCATCCCGGGTAACGCTGGTAATCACAACATGTTTTAAACCCAGCTGCGCTGCTGCCTGCGCGACTCTGGATGGTTCATTTAAATCTACCGGTAAAGGCCTTGCCTTCTGAATATTACAAAAGCTGCAGCCGCGAGTACAAATACGGCCCAAAATTAAAAATGTCGCTGTCTTACGCGAAAAACATTCCCCGATATTCGGGCACATCGCCTGCTCGCAAACAGTTTCTACGCCTAGATTACGCAGAGCCTGTTTCATCACCGCGCAATCTTTAAGACTAATCTTCTTATTCAACCACGCTGGTTTCATGGTCTTTGTAGACAGTGTACGTAACACTATATTCATCAGTTAGTTATGTAAGAAATATTTTTAGTATTTACCCAAAGACAAGTAGAAAAACAGTAATATTTCTTTGGCAACCAATTGTAATCTATACGGTTACGTACACTGTCTACATGTCTAGATTGACCTTAAATGTATGGGCGAAGGCATCTATGAGTTTTTGCTCTAAAATATCTTTTTCAGAAACTACTTTTAACTCATCGCTAAGGGTGGTTACGTATGTAGAAATATCCTTGGGTAAAGAATAAATATACTTGCGCGCAAAATCCCAATTTATTCTACAAGGAATAGAACCATGTTGAAAGATAACCTGCCTATTCCTTTTCTGCGCATTCCCTCCGATTTTCCTGCCGTTAATCACAATATCGTATTTTTCATATGCCGCGCTGCAAAGTGCATGCGACGCGCAGCGATCTTTAAAACCCGCTGCCTCCAAAGCAAAAGCCGGAGCCAGGCCCAAAGATTCATAAAAACGCATCAGAAAAGCGCAGAGATTGCGGTAATCAACAAACACTCCTTCCGGCTCTCCCACATCAGTTTTACTGCAAACAAAGCTATAAGTTATTTCGTCATCATGAAAAAGAGTTCCTCCGCCGGTAATTCTTTTTACCACCCCCACTCCATCAGCTGCGCAAGCAGTCAGATCAAGCTGATTTTTGGGCTCTTGCGAAAATCCATAGGTAAAAGCAGGCGCCTGCCAACGGTACAGGCGTAATACACCGACACCATCTTCCAGATAACCCTTAAAGATTTCTGCATCCAGCGCCATATTGCCAGCGGCACAAGAAGCGCCTGAGCGGATAAGCCGGAATGATTTCATTTGATTTTTTTTCGTTTACGGTTTCCAGCGGAGATCCGGCTGGCGCGCTGCCCTGACCTCATCCAGGCGTTTTATCGGCATATTCAGAGGCGACTGAGTAACCGCGGAAGGATTATTTTTTGCCAACTCAGCGATCTGAATCATCGTGTCAATAAAAGCATCCAGGGCCTCTTTTGATTCTGTTTCTGTCGGTTCAATCATCAACGCTTCCTGGACAATCAGCGGAAAATATATTGTCGGCGGATGATACCCCTGATCAATCAAATATTTAGCGATATCCAACGCGTGTACCCCGTTTTTTGCCTGGCGGGACGCGGAAAAAACGCATTCGTGCATACATCTTTTGTCAAAAGGCAAATCATAATACTCTTTAAGCCTGGCCTGACAATAATTGGCATTGAGCACCGCAATTTCCGCCGCCTTAATCAGGCCCTCTTTACCCAGAGCCAGGATATACGCGTAAGCTTTAAGGATTACTCCAAAGTTTCCGTAAAAAGGCGCGATGTAACCGATAGATTTAGGATAATTATAATCCAACGCAAAGGTTGCATCAAGGCGCCGGATGACCCGGGAAATGGGTAAAAACTCAACTAATCTTTGGCTGACCCCCACCGGGCCTGCTCCCGGGCCTCCTCCCCCATGCGGAGTAGCAAAAGTCTTATGTAAATTTATATGCACCAAGTCAAAACCGATATCTCCGGGCCGGCATTTACCCAGCATCGCGTTAAGATTAGCTCCGTCATAATACAAGAGCGCCCCCACGCTATGGGCCATATCCGCAATCTCCTTGATCCGCGGATTAAAAATCCCCAGGGTATCCGGACAAGTCAACATCACTGCCGCCACTTCATTATTCAAATGTTTTTTGTACTGGACTAAATCCAGATAACCATCCGCGCCGGTAGGAATAACTTTAACCTCATAGCCGGCAATCGCCGCGCTTGCCGGGTTGGTACCATGCGATGAATCCGCAACAATAATATATTTACGCCGCAAACCTTGATGCTGATGATAGGCGGCAATCAACATTACTCCGGTCAACTCCCCGTGCGCTCCGGCCAAAGGCTGCAGAGTAAAGGCGCTCATCCCGGTAATTTCGGCGAACAATTTTTCCGACTCATATAAAACTTCCAATGCCCCTTGCGCCAGCATCCCTCCGCCGGAAAGTTGCGGTAATAAAGGGTGCAGCTGCGAAAACCCCTCAAAAGCAGCAATGCGTTCAGTAAATTTGGGATTATACTTCATCGTACATGAACCCAACGGATAAAAATTTGTATCCACGGAAAAATTAAGGCGCGAAAGATTTGTAAAGTGGCGCACCACATCTAATTCACTTAAACAAGGCAGGCGCGCCTCAGTTGCGCGGCAAAATTTTCCCGCTAAAGGTTTAGCCCCGGCAACATCACTTGCGCCATAAGAAAATCCGCGGCGGCCCTCTTTATGTTTTTCAAATATTAATCTCATCCCTCGACTCCTTCCAGTCGCTCGGGATGAACCCTGAGCTTGTCGAATGGGTTCATAAAACTGCCTCCAGGCTATCCGCGAGCCGGCAAATCTCTTCCTTGGTTCTTTTTTCCGTAACCGCGATTAATAAATAGTTATCCAGGCCTTGATAAAACCTGCCCAACGGGAAACCGCAAGCAAAACCTTTATCAATCATCCGACGCACTACTTCATCCGCGTGGCGCGGCAGAAGAACCGTAAATTCATTAAAAGTAGGGGAAGAACGTTTTACCTGCACACCATTGATCCTGGATAATGTTTCTTTGGCAAACTCCGCCTTCTGATAGTTATGCTCGGCTAATTCTTTAAAACCCTCTCTGCCTAAAAGAGAAATAAACACAACGGCGCGTAAAGCGCAGAGCGCTTCGTTTGAACAGATATTAGAGGTTGCTTTTTCCCGGCGGATATGCTGTTCGCGTGTCTGTAAGGTCAAAACGAAACCTCTCCTGCCATCGCTATCCACCGTCGAGCCCACAATCCTGCCGGGCATCTGGCGCACTAACTGGCTTCTTGCCGCCATAAATCCCAGATACGGCCCGCCAAAAGAAAGCGGGATCCCTAAACTCTGCCCCTCCCCTATCGCAATGTCAAATCCCATCTCTTGCGGGGTTTTTAACATACCTAAAGATACCGGATACGCTACCTCAATCGCCAGGGCGCCAAACTTATGCACCTGCTCAACCATATCGCTGTAGTCATCAACCGCGCCAAAAAAATTAGGGTTCTGAAAGATTACCGCGGCCGTCTGATCATCCAAATACTTAAATAATTCTTCCCGGCAGCTCTGCCCATGCACAACCGGAATCTCCACGAATTCGATTGCCAGATTTAAAGTATAAGTATAGAGCATGGTGCGGTAAATCAAATTGACTCCGCTATCCAGAATAATTTTATTCCGTCCCGTATGCCGCAAGGCCATCATCATCGCTTCAAAGAGAGCAGTACCGCCATCATATAAAGAAGCATTGGAAACATCCAACCCGGTCAACTCACAGATAATACTTTGATATTCATAGATTGCCTGCAACCAGCCTTGCGCGCACTCCGGCTGATACGGCGTATAAGCGGTATAAAATTCCGAACGGCTAACCAGCGCATCCACGGCGGCAGGAATAAAATGGTCATAGAAACCGGCTCCCACGAAATTAACCAGGCCGGTGGCATTCTTGGCCGCGAGTTTATGTAAAGTTTGCGTTACCTGGAACTCTGATTTTGACGCGGGCAGGTTAAAAGATTTTGGCCTTAAACCCAGGGGTATATCTTTAAAAAGTTCATCAATACTCTTGACTCCAATTACAGAGAGCATCTGTTGAATGTCCTCTGCTGTGTGCGGAATATAACTCATTTAGAAAGCCCTTCTACATACTGCTGGTAACTAGCCGAGTCCATCAGCTTGGCTTTTTCTGCTGCATCAGAAAATTCCATTGAGAAAAAATAACCTTGCTCATACGCAGACTGATTAATCAACTCCGGATTAGTGGCCAACTGTGTATTTACCGACAAAACCTTCCCCGATAAAGGAACATATACATCCGAGGCGGCTTTAACCGATTCTACTGTCGCGCAATAAGCTGACTGCTTGAGCAGTTCACCTATTTTAGGCAGCTGGACAAAAGTAATATCTCCTAAAGAATGCGCGGCGTAATCCGTGATCCCGATATAAGCAACCTTGCCTTCAATCCTCGCCCACTCATGATCCTTGGTGTAAAAAAGATTCTTTGGTATATTCATTAAGACTCCCTTTATTTCATAACTTTTTATTCAAGAAAACCCTCTTAACAACTGCAACCGGAATTTCCGCAGCCTCTTGCTTAACTACAAGCTGCGCACCAATATCATAATTACCCGCCACATACCCCATCCCGATACCCACACCCAGGCTGGGAGAAAAAGAACCGCTGGTTACCGTACCAATTTTCCGGCCTTTATCCAATATCGCAAAACCATGGCGCGGTGCCCGCCGGGAATCTGCCTGGAAATAAATCAAATGCTCCTTGGGACAATTCTCTTGCTCTCTGGCCAAAGCCTCCCGGCCGATAAAATCCTTGGATAAATCAACGAATTTCATCAGGCCCGCGGCTAATGGCGTATGCAGCGTATCCAAATCCTGGCCATAAAGAGGATAACTCATTTCTAAACGTAAGGTATCCCGGCAGCCTAAGCCTGCCGGTTTTACTCGTGTATCTTTAAGCAAAAGCTCCCAAAGCCTGCCGACATAATCATCGGCAATGTAAATCTCATAACCCAATTCCCCGGTATAGCCGGTCCGGCTAACGATGCAACTTTGATGATCAAAAATTTTAAATTCCGAAAAAGTATAATAGTTAAGCTCTTCTAATTTCTGGCCGAAAATATTTTTTAATACCTCCTGAGACTGCGGCCCCTGCACATCAAGCTTGGCCATCTTACTAGACACGTCTTCCAAAGAGTATCCCGCAAAAAGATTTTCTTTTAAATGCGCCAAGTCGCCGGGAGTTGTGACAGCATTAACTACGATCATCCAACTGGCCTTATTTATCCGATAAACAATAAGATCATCCAGTATTCCTGCCTGCTCATTAAGCATAAAACCATAACGACAGGTACCCGGAAGCATCGCGGTTATATTCTGAGTAACCAGGCGGTCAAAACCGCTTAAGGCCGGATCGGCTTGGAGCATAAATTCACCCATATGGCAAATATCAAACACGGAAACACTCCTCCGGGTATGCGCATGCTCCGCCAATATCCCTTGATATTGAATGGGCATCATCCATCCGCCAAAAGGAGCCATTTTTGCGCCAAGCGCAAGATGAGTTTCATAAAGCGGGGTTTTTAACATGGTATATTCTTTATTAAATGATTTAGATAATTTTAAGAATTATAGCACAAATTTAAATTTTTACTTAAAAAAATTGACAAGATTTTCAACAGCAGGGGAGGTTTAAACCTCCCCTACATAGCTTATTAACAATAGTAGGGTGGGTTTACCTCCCCTACATAGCTTATTAACAATAGTAGGGTGGGTTTACCTCCCCTACATAGCTTATTAACAATAGTAGGGTGGGTTTAAACCCACCCTACTATTGTTAATTAATAAAAGGGTTTAAACCCACCCTACTGTAATTGATAATTAATAAAAGTCACTATTATTATTTTTTGCTTAAAAATTTACCCAATATGAATACAACACCAATACAAATAAATACCCCGATAACCGCGGACAGAATATAAGAAAGGCTTAAAACTAGAACAGATTCTCCTTCCCCTCCCCTAAATGCGTAATCGGGAAGCGGCGCGCTCCAAAGATGGGAAAATTTATCCAGGCCTTTGGGAATATAACCGGCTAGCTTCTGAATCTCGCCTACTCCCCATTCTCCCCAGGCTGAACCCGCCTTAAAATGCTCGGGCAATATTAGGCCCAACGGAGAAAGAATAATTAAAATACCTAACCCTAACCAAAGTTTATTAATGAGTTTCATTATTCACCTTCAACCGTAGGGGAGGTTTAAACCTCCCCTACGGTAATTGATACTACCCGATTAATAGCTCCGGAGAATTTTTTTGTAAATATTTTATTACCAATGCCGTAACAATTGCTTCCACCCATCCAAATATTAAAAGATGCTCACCCAGCATCACCGGCACCGCCACCTTTAATCCATAAGGACAATACAACGCCTGGCCAGTTGCGGTATGATGCAGTAACGGCTGCAATCCAAATTCCAGGCCAGTTAACCCGGCGGCAATATTCAGCGCTACATATCCGGCAATTCCGGCGGCAACCACTCTTCTTTTTGAGCCTACAGGAGCTTTATAACTTATCGCTTTATAAATATAATAGCCGGTAAACGGCATTACAAATGCCATATTAAAACAGTTGGCTCCGATAGCAGTGATCCCTCCATCGCCAAATAATAACGCCTGAATTACCAGCGCCACGGTAATGGCAATACAAGCTGCCCAAGGGCCTAACAGTATCGCCACTAAAACAGCACCTACGGCATGACCGGTTGTTCCTCCGGGAATAGGAATATTCAACATCATAATCACAAAACTAAACGCCGCGCCAATAGCCAGCATCGGAACTTGTTTTGCATTTAAGGTTCGCTTAACAATTTTTGCAGCGGCTGTCCAAATCGGCAACATAACCGCGTAAAAAACTCCACAGGTCGCCGGCCCTAAATATCCATCAGGTATATGCATATTATTTTAAAGCCTCCTTACGCATGATAAAAAATACCGGGATCGCCGCTATTTCGATAACCACGCTCATAATTATAACGGTAGATATAGAGTATTCATAAAGCAACCCCGTGATCGCACTGCCAATAAAAATCGCCAGGCCATAAGCCGCATTAAATATTCCATAACCTGTCCCCCGTTTCTTTAAGGGAGTCAGGTCCGCAATCGCCGACTTCATCACGGTTTCATGACAACCCATCACAATACCCCAGATAATTACCCCGGCCAGCACCCATGAAAATTTTGTAGAAAAAACTAACCCCGGTATTAATAATGAAAAAACAGGAATGGCAATTAAGGTAATTAAACCCGCCTTCTCATTACCGCGCTTAGCCTTAAAAATATCATAAGTTTTACCAATCGCCAGGGCCGCTGCCGCATCCACCCCCATGGCTAAAGCGTAAAACAAAGGAATCTGCGCGTCCGTCAACACATGCCTGGCTTTAAAATGAAAACCGATTAAGGCAAAATTAGCAAAACCCAAAGTAGTCACAAAAGTAAAAGCCGTATAGATCCAAAAAACTTTGCTTAATTTATCTGATTCCAAAGGCTTAGCTGCCGAAGTTTCTAAAACTTCAGGATGAGGAACAGCCCGATGCGCAAAGAAAATACAAACCAAAACTAAAACCAAAGGAATCCAAAGCAAAGCGTATCCGTGCTGATAATCCGCCAGAGACCTATCCCCTTTACCGATAACCACAAAAAGTATAGAAAAGATTAGCGGCCCACTAATCGCGCCGATCTGATCCAGCACTTCGGCGATGGCGAAACCAATTCCCGTGCCTACTTGTTTAGTGGCCTGTGAAAGAATGGTATCTTTAGCCGGGCTGCGTAAAGCCTTGCCTAATCTTTCTATAATAATGAAAACAACCGCCACCTGCCAGATACCGGTAAGCGCAAGCAGAGGCACGCTGACCAGTAATCCGTAACCTAAAAAAGTAAACAGCCAATAAGCCTTAGTCTTATCCGCAAAATATCCCGCAGCCAAACGCACGGCATAGCCTAAGAATTCGGCCAAACCGGCAACCAGGCCCACGATTGCCGCATTAGCGCCGAGCGTTTTAAGATACGGTCCATTGACGGAGCGCGCCCCTTCATAAACCATATCTCCGAAAAGGCTGACTAACCCAAAAAGTAAAATTAGTTTAAATGCGGATTTTTTCTGATTATTCATTGCTAATTATTATAAAACGGAAGGATAAAAAAACAAGGGATAACTTTAAAAAACCATTATATTAAACTCTGCTGACTTTCAGTAGGGTGGGTTTAAACCCCTACAATAGTAACGTGGATTTAAACCCCTACAATAGTAACGTGGATTTAAACCCCTACAATAGTAACGTGGATTTAAACCCCTACAATAGTAGGGTGGGTTTAAACCATACTACAATAGTAGGGTGGGTTTAAACCATACTACAATAGTAGGGTGGGTTTAAACCCACCCTACTATTGTAGTAGAGGGGGTCTTTATATTTACTAGCGATAAAACTTGGGTTTGGGGTATTTAAAAGGTTTTTTAGCCTGGCCATGACTAGATTGCCCAGGCCTAGAATGCCCATGACTGGATTGACGAGCCGGAGACCGGCCAGATTGATGGCTAGCTTCACCGAATTTATCCAGAGTAAGCTCCGCGTGTTTTGAAACCGGCAAAGTGGCTTTAATAAGTTTTTCAATATCCCGCACATCATGGCCCTGATCCGGAGTAGCAAAAGAAATCGCATGCCCCTTATGCACGGCGCGGGCAGTGCGGCCGATACGGTGCACATAATTTTCCGCATCTTCAGGCAAATCATAATTAAGCACCAGCTCAATTCCGGTTACGTCAATACCGCGGGAAGCAATATCCGTAGCTACCAGCACCCGATATTTGCCGGCCTTAAAACCTTCTAAGGCATCCCGGCGCTGGGCAAGAGAACGGTTAGAATGTATTTCGGAAGCGGAATGCCCCATATCCCTGATTGAGCGGACAATTTTTTTGGCATTATGCTTAGTGCGTGAAAATAATAATACTGAGCCGTGGTATTGGCCCAGAAGTTTTTTAAGTAACTGCGTTTTAGCTTCTTTCTTAACAATAAACAATTCCTGAGTCACCTTCTCCACGGTAGTACCGGAAGGAGCAATCTCCACGCTCAAAGGTAATTTCATATACTTAGTGGCGATATTCATGATCTCTTTAGGCATAGTCGCCGAGAAAAGCATGGTTTGTCTATCGCGAGGCAGGAAACGTAAAATTTTATCGATTTGCGGAGCAAACCCCATATCCAACATACGGTCCGCTTCATCCAGAACAAGCATAACGACGCTATCCGGCAGAAAGTTCCACTGTGACATATGATCAATCAATCTTCCGGGTGTGGCAATCACAATTTGGGGATCCCGGCGCAAAGCCTGCACCTGAGGCGGCATCGGCGCCCCGCCAATCAAACAGGCAGTGCGCATGCCAAAAGCACGCGCGATTTCCTGAAAAGCTTCATCAATCTGAATCGCCAATTCTCGTGTAGGAGCCAGGACTAACCCGATACCTTTTTTCTGCACCAGGCGCTGAACCATGGGAATAGCAAAGGAATGCGTTTTACCGGTTCCGGTCTGCGCAATCCCCACGATATCCTTTCCTTCCAAAGCCAGAGGAATCGCCTTTAGCTGAATAGGCGTAGGAACCTTAAACTTCATCCGCTCTAGAATATCCAGGATCTTGGGAGCAATACCCAAGCCATAAAAATTCTGCGTTACCGGAGCAATATTATTTGTGATTACCGGTTTATTCGTCATGCTGCTTTCATCGCCTTAGATTTATCATCATAAGCCAATAAACCAAGATGGACATGGCAATATAACTCATGGTTATAAATACTTAAAACATGTTTACAATGCGAAAATTTGCATTTCCTGCCCTTAAGTGAAGTTTTTACTTTTTTGATAGCCACCTCCCTGCCTGCCGATCAAGCAGGCTAAAAAACCATAAAAAAAGCCACAAAGGTTAGTTGTATTTCCTTGGCGGCTTAAAAATCTCTAATCTTTAAAACATTATACTCCTTTAATCCGGTTTGTCAAACAATTAAAATCTTTTTAAAATCTTTTTCAGTTCAGGACAGTGTAACAAACCTTGTTGGCTTTCAATAGTAGGGTGGGTTTAAACCCACCCTACTATTGTTAATCAAGGTTTAAACCCACCCTACTATTGTTAATCAGGGTTTAAACCCACCCTACTGTAATTGATAAAAGTCCTTAGAGCTTAAAAGGCATCTTTGCAAGATCTGTAAGAAACTTAGCCTTAAGCAACCCCTCATTCCACTCGCCGGCTGGAGTCGAATCCCAAACTATCCCCCCGCCAATCCCCATCTCTGCAGGCTTTCCTGCCTGCCGGTCAGGCAAGCCTTTAATTAAAAGCGTGCGAATCGGAATATTAAAAAACATATCTTTATCCGGAGTAATGAAGCCGATCGCTCCAGTGTAAATCTTACGCTGCTCTTTCTCCAGCTGATTAATAATTCCCATGGCGCGGATCTTCGGAGCTCCGGTAACCGATCCGGAAGGGAAAACCGCGGAAAAAAGCTTATAAATCGAAATATCCTCCTTAACCTTAGCCGTGACAGTAGAAGTCATCTGGCAAAGAGTTTTATATCTGGCTACTTCAAAAAGCGTGGGCGCCTTAATATTGGCTCCCAGCCTTCCTAAATCATTTCTTAAAAGATCGGCAATCATTACATTTTCCGCCCTGTTCTTACGGTCATACTTAAGGCGCAGCGGCGCGATGAGATCCGAAAATACACTCTCTCCCCGCGGCCAGGTGCCTTTCATCGGCTTAGTTACCAGATGCGTAGAATTTTTCTTAATAAATAACTCCGGAGACAAAGAAAGAATCTGGAATTCATCGGTTTGAATATAGGCCGGATACGGCACTGGCTGCTCCTTTAAAAGCTGAGAATACAGAGCTAGCGGCTCGCCGTAAAAATCAAAAAGCAGCTTGAGGCAATAAGTAATCTGATAGACATCCCCTTTGGCAATATAATCACGAATTGTATTTATATTTAAAGAATATTGTTCTAGAGTAATATTTAAGCGCAGGTTTTCCAGGCGATAGCCCGGGGAGGTTTGAGTAAACCTATCCTTCCGGGCATTCTTATACGCGCCTAAATAAATAAGCGGAAAATCATACTGCTTATCCTGATATAATTTTTCTTCAAAATAATATCCTGCTTCATAAGATAAAAACCCGGCTAAATAGTAGCCCTGGCTAAGCGCCGCCTCCATCTCCTCAAAACTGGATTTAAATAAAGCCGGATCCGTACAAGAAATGATAAATTCCGGATCGGCAAATAAAAGAGGCTTTCTTTCAAATTGCGTTAAAACTTTCATGATTTAAAATAAACTCTGATCAATTACAGTAGGGTGGGTTTAAACCCACCCTACTATTGTTAATAAAAAATAGAAACGGTCCCTTTTATTTTAAAAATAGAAACGGTCCCTTTTATTTTCTATAATCGTTTACCAAAAATATAAAGCGGGACATCCCGATGCAAAATATGCCTGAAGTAAGAGCGTTTTCCTTTATATAATTGCTGAAACCCCAAAGATAAAAAGAAATTAGCCGCCTGCTCAGACATGGTGGCTAAATGCACTCCGGGGATCTTTTCTATTTTAAGATAATCTAAATAGGCATGAATTAACCGGACGCCGATCTTTCGCCCCCGGAAACCGTCTTTAATATTCAGGTGAAAAGTAGCCGGATAGGCTTGCTTAAAATCCGGAGTATGCATCCCATTCTTAAACAGATCAATTAGGCAGCTAGAAATAAAACGGATGTTTTTTATGCTTAAAAAAATCCCGCTTTTTAAAGCCTTAAGCAATAAGGGCAGGGCAATCCGGCCGTTAAATATTGCTTCGGCCGCAATCTTCTTTTTTGCACCGCTAAGATAACCTACAATGGAATCGTTAATTTCTGCCACAAAACAGGAACCTGGTTCATAATCCGTAAAATACAGGCTGAAGGCGTCACTGATCGTTTCCTGGCCTTGAAAAAATAATCCGGCAGGCTTCCCCATTAACGCGGTATCATAGGCGATTTGCCTGACCGCGGCTCTATCTTTAACTTCGAATTTCCTTATTTTTACTTCCCCGGGCATAATTCTTTCTCTCTTTTACCTTCTTAACTACAAAAAAAGTAAGGCCATAAACGACTATGGCGCAAACAACGCCCAGGATCAAACTACCTAAAAATAAAGGCTGATAAAAACTGGTTATTTTCTGAAAAGTCAAATTTTTAAAAAATCCCCAACCTAAAAGCGGCAGGCCTTTTTTTAAGATGAACCTGCCAATCTCGTAAGCGGCCCAGGTGATAAAAGGGATGGTCGGAGGAAGGGAAAGATTAGTGCCTAGAAAAATAGCTATTTTATTCGCCGGCCTCACGATAATTGCCGCCAGGACCACTAAAACGGTATGCAGGCCGTAAACCGGAAGCACAGATATAAAAGCCCCGATCCCGGCGCCTAAGGCAATCTCCCGCGGGCTGTTATTCTGCCGGATAAGCTTAACGAGGATTTTTTTAAATTTAAACTTCAAGTACGTAAACTAGCTCGCGCTTGGGCCACCAACTCAGAAATTAATTCTTTTACCGAAATTATTTTTTGGATGCGATAGGCACTGCTTCCGCACATCGCAAAACCTTTTTCCATCTGCCCCCGAGAGGCATTCAGCAGCGCTTTGGCAATACAATAGTTTACCTTCTTCGGATCACAGGTATACAAACAACGATACTGGCAATCAAAATCAATACGCGCGCCCTGCATTATGCGCTTAACAAACTCATTACGGATAACTCTGCCCGGCAGCCCGACCGGACTCTGAATAACGACAATATCCTCCTGCTTAGCCGCCAGATACGCTTCTTTATATTCCTGGGCAACATCGCATTCATGCGTACAAACAAAGCGCGTGCCCATTTGCACGCCGCTTGCGCCTAAGCGTATAAATTTAGCAATATCTTTACCGTCAAAAATACCGCCGGCGGCAATCACCGGAATTTTGGTTGAGCCATTTCGAAACCCCTGCGCAACGCTTACAACTTTCGCCAGAATATTCTCTAAAGAAAAGTTTTCTTTATCCTCAAGCTCGGCAAGGCTATACCCTAAATGCCCTCCGGCCAAAGGCCCTTCCACAATCAAAGCATCCGGAAGGCGCTTGTATCTTCTTTGCCAAGTGCTGCAAATAATACTGGCTGCCCGCGCTGATGAAACTATCGGGATTAATTTAGTTTTGGTATTTTTAATTAAAACCGGCAGCCTCAGTGGTAATCCCGCTCCGGAAATAATCACATCTACGGATTCATTCTGCGCGACATTAACCAGATCCTCATAGTTAGTCAAAACACACATAATATTCACGCCGAATGGATTTTTAGTTTTCTGGCGGGTCTGCCGGATACTCTGCGTAAAAGATACACGAGAACGTTCCGGATAACTCAGTTCCTTAATTTCGACTTCCTCTCCCAAGCCCACGGCCGCAATCACACCTAAGGCCCCTTCATTGGATACCGCAGAAACCAAAGATGAATTTGATACGCGCACACCCATACCACCCTGAATAATCGGCAGCTGGATCTTCAAATCACCTATGTATAAATCTTTAAATTCAGTATTCATTAATTTTCCTTCTTATAACAAATTGATCTAAAAGATACGGAAAGATTCGCTTCTTATATTTAATAAATAAAGACTAATAATGACTTATGATTATATACACAATATCCGATTATATCAAGGATATTTTAGATCAGTGCGTTAGCAAATAAGAATGTCCTATTTTAAAGGTTTTTGCGGATAAACAGTTGACTTTCAATAGTAGGGGAGGTTTAAACCTCCCCTACGGCTTATTAACAATAGTAGGGTGGGTTTAAACCCACCCTACTGTAATTGATAAAAGTCCACAGGGTTTATTATAATGTCTTAGATTTTACTCTTTTTTTAATAACTCCGAAACAGATTTACCAGGCAACCGGAAAATAATCTTTTAGAAACTTGCCGCACCAATGCTTGCCGGTAATGATCCCGTCAAAAAACGGATCGCACACCCTGGCTGCCCCGTCTATAATGTCTAAAGGGGGCTGAAAATCGTGCCTGGCTTGTTTACGCATAGAAAGAGCAGCCGGATCTTCGTCCGTCACCCATCCGGTATCCACAGAATTCATAAAAATTCCGCTTTTAGCCAGATCGCTGGCGCTAGTATGGGTTAACATGTTCAAAGCCGCTTTAGCCATATTGGTATGCGGATGGCGTTCAGTTTTAATATAACGGGCAAACTTCCCTTCCATCGCCGATACATTCACAATGTGCTTTTGCCCGGTGTTTTGACGTTTCATCATGGCAGATAATTTATTGCAGAGCACAAAAGGCGCAATCGCATTCACCAGCTGGATCTCAATCATCTCCGCGGTGGGTATTTGGCCCAGGCAAAGCCGCCAGCTGTTGGTTTGACGCAAATCTACCTGTTGAGAATCCGCATCCAATTTGCCCTGGGGAAAAACATTATCTGCCGGCAAAGTATGGTCATAGGCATAAGGAACCTGAGAGAGTTTTGCCGACGCGAAAAGGCCCACTCCCGGGGCTTTTTGGTTCCAGGCGATCGGAAGCGCTAAATCGGCCCCCGAATGATTACTGGAAATAGCCAGGAGTTTTTTCTTGCACTCCTGGAAAGATCCCAATAACAGGCGCGTTGCCTCCGTCAAATCCTGGAATTTTATATTTTCATTTTCCATCAAATGCGCGTAGAATCCCGGCGGCCGCCTCACTGTCTGAGCCGCATTATTAATCAATATATCCAAACGCTTATACTTCTGACTAACAAAATTACAGAAAATTTCCACACTCGGCGTATGACGCAAATCTAACCCATAAATATGTAACCGCTGGCTCCAGTTTGCAAAATCAGGTTCGCTAGAATAGCGTAAAGCAGAATCTACCGGAAAACGCGTAGTGGCAATAACCTGGGCCCCCGCGCGCAGCAGCATCAACGCCGCCTGGTAACCGATCTTTAAACGGGAACCGGTAATCAAAGCAATCTGGCCGTCAAGTGAAGTGGTTTGAAATCGTTTTTGATAATTAAAATCCGCGCAACGCGGGCACAAAGCATCGTAAAAAAAATGCAACCGCTTAAATTCACTCTTACAGATATAACAAGCCCGGGGAGTGATCAATTCGGGCTGCTTGAGCCCTAAATTAACTTCTGTACCGGTAATCTGCCGGGGCGCAGAAAATACCGCTGCCTGACGGGCACTGCGGATACCGGTAGAGGCCCGAATAACCCGCTGATAATGATCAATTTTTTGTTTTTTAACGCGCTGGCAGTCTTTTTTACGTTTTCTTATTTCATTCCGGTCCGGCCGGGAGAGTTGCCCGGTAACCGTAATCAACTCAATTCTCTGCTCTCTGGTTAAAAAAACCAACTGCTCGGTATCGGCAACTAAATCCTTAAGCAGGTTAATACATCCCTGAATTTCTTTTTCAGAATATTTTAAATTATTAATTTCCTCTTGTCTTATTATCATTTATCTTGATTTTAGCAATTAATTATTCATTTTTGCGCGCTGACTTCTAGCGGCGAAAAAATAAAAATCGGCCGGCGATGTATCAAAGCTAGGCAATATCTAGAGTAGAAACGCAGGCGGCTTTGGCTTTTACATAATTTATCAAAAAAATTATTGTAATCATCTACCGCCGCTACCACGTCGCTATTCTGCAAAACATGCTGGCTATATTTAGCTTCTTCGAACTTAATAGAAAAATTTAAAAAAACATTATCCTTGAGCAAGAACTTCTGTTTGGCAAGTTCAGCATAAAAGAGCGGAAAAGTATAGGCATCATAGCGCAGGCCAAAAATAGTAATTAATCGAATGGCGTTCTCATGCAGGCCCAGGATAAACTCGCGCGGCTTATCCCGTAATAATCGTAGTTGCCTTCTTTTATTCTGCGCAAATAAATATAATATGAAGATTGCGAAAAAAATGCCTAGTAACAAGACAAGAATAATTTTTGCTAATAACCAAAGCAGCCAGCCCAAAGTTAAAATCACATCAATACTAGAAGTATTACTCTTTAGGCGGGAATATTCCGCGTAGACCTTGGACTGGCCAAACCTTAGGGGGCGGAGAACTCCGTTTTCTATTTTCACAACCTGCAGCCCTTCTATGCCCCAATTAACTTGCCCCGTGAGGTCCCGCTGTGAATGATCATAATAATTCCCCTGCACCTTAAGATTAGCTTTCCCATTCCTGGGAATCCTTAGGCTCTGTGGGGTCAATAAAAGCGAGACCAATCTTGCCCCTCCCACCACCACTTTGGCGTATTCACTACGTACCCCTTGAAATTCAACATACGCGCTAGTCTGGCCCGCAGAGACAGAAGCGACATTTCCACCTGATACAATAGCTATATCTTTATTTAAAATACCCCAGTTTCCCAGAATAGTCAAATCGCTTGAGCTGCCATCATTATAGAATCCAGTAGCCAAAAGTTTACCCTCTTCCCCTAAACTTATCTCCAATGACTTAGGTGTAATCTGGATGTTCCGGAGTTCTTTTTTCTTTACCAAAAAGTCTTTCTTCAGTTGCTCGACATCAGCTTTGATTGCCTCCAGCGTATTGCGATTAAGAGCATTTTCTTTACTGGAATTAACGCTTAAACCGGCATTGATAAAATGAGCACTTTTATTTACCACCGCTACCTTGATCAACAAGCCTTCCACACCATCTTTAGTTGCAATTACTTCCGTAATCCCTTCAGCTTTAGCATAAAAATATCCGTTTTTATTCGACTCTAATATTTCCGGATCATTTATTTTCCACTTTACATCCTGGGTTAATTCTACTACGCTGTTATCGTAATAAGTGCCAAAAGCTCTCATGTTCAGATTGCTGTTAAGTAACACAATCATCATCTCGGGCAAAACAAGAATATGTTTTAATCTTTTTACTCCAGGATCTACTTTGTCCTTAATTTCTACGCGCTGAAGAAAACTTTCTGTTTCTTTGTATTTAGACAAAACCTCTACCTGCCCCTTCTTCAGAAAATACAGCCGGTAACTATCTTCCTTATTCCAAGTCAAATTCGGCCGCTGGCGCATAAACCAGACTGCCTCCTGGCTTAGGTCTCTTACCGAATATTCATTTAAATCGTAGTCAAAAAATGTTCCTAAAGCCACAAAATTAATTATGCCTTCAAGAGGGACAGTTGGCTGATAAGGCAGGAGATCTATGCTTAACAACTTCTCCTTCTCTTTTTGTTCAATCCCTCTGGCCTCCTTAATCTGTAGATGAAGAGGGTTACTGAGAACATCCTTGTATACCGCTAATGCCGAATATTTCCCTGCTTTCTTAGGAATAATCACTCCCGTATCCACAACTCTGGCACACTCTGGCCAATCAAATACTAATTGCACTTCTTTGGTAATATCCGTTATTGCTGAATCCGGCAGGCTCAAGAAGGCTTTAAACTCTAAAGGAATATCCACGGTGGCCTGGCAGGAATTAGGATAGAGCAGTATGTCGGGGTGATTTTCAGAAAAATTAACAAAAAACGCTGGAGGCCCAGCATAATACCAGAGACCACCACCCTTAGAGGCAGGAGCACCAAACATCTGATACGCTTTTTCTCTATCCAAACCGACAATAACCTTCCCTTGGCTAGTATTAATCTCCTGATATTGCGCGATTGCCGATACTGGCGCCGGGTATAAAAATATTATTGCCGCTAATAAGACAATTACGGGTTTTATCTTTTTCATCAGTCTATCGCAGGAGCTCCTGCTTAATCGCCTGCACGGCTTGGGCGTCTATATCCTCTACCACATTAACCTCTGCATCTTTACTCGCTGCCCCTTTGTAGACGGCCTTTATCTGGGCTTTACCCTTAGCTAAAGAATGCAGGAAATTCAAATCATCTACCCGAGCTACCTGCTGCTGGGTTGAAAACCATTCCACATCGCTGGTTAATTCCTTAATATATCCATTTTTATCCACGGCAATCACTCTCAAGGGCACAGTTATTCCCTGAGAAACGATTAACGAAGAAGATAAAATATAGACTTTCCATTGCTGCTTACTTTCTGGCTCAACCATACTGTTGCTATCAACTTGCGCGCTTTCACTATCTAAAACATCCTTTAAATCTAAAATTATCTTTTCCACTTCCTCAGGAGAATTACTCTTGCGCATCTGCTCTAATTTTTCTTCTAAAGCCCGGGCTTTAGCTGCATCTTGTTGGCTTAATCTTTCTATTTTTTCTAAAATATCCGCCAAAGCCTTGCTCGCCAGAAGCTGCTGTTTAATTTGGGCTGCCTGCTTAATCTTTTCATTTATTTTATTTATTTCTCTTAGTTTTGCGGCAGATGCCCCTTGCAGCCCTAAAAGAGAAAGCTTATTCTTCAAAGCCTCCTTGACATCCTCTAATTGAGATAAGCTCTGCATTTTAAACAGCTGCTCTAATAAAGCCTTAAGCGCCTCCTTTTCCCGGCCGCTCAAGGAAGAATCTCCAATGGCCTGCTGTAACTGCTCTAGGTAATCAGGTTTATGGGAACCTTTTTCCGAAACCTCCTCCTTTTCTAACTCTGCCTTAGCCTTAAGCCTGGCTTGCAGCAAATCTTTAAAATCTGCGGCGGCTTTAAGCATTTTGGCGGCACTCTCTGGCGAAATACTACCCTTTCTTTCTAACTCTCTAATCTTGCTGGCCAGCTCCTTTTGTTGGCTCTCTAAATCCCGAGCGCTTTCTTTTTCTTCCATTTGTTCTATTGCCTCAAGTATCTCTTTTTTTACCTCAGAGTAAAAATCTTTACCTACCAGATCATCTAATTTATCTTTCTTTGCCTGCTTAAAAGATTCTGTTTTTAAATCCAGTATCTCGCCTAACCCTCCGGACAGGCCTAAATTATTATCCTTGTTCTGTTGGCTAAGCCCCGAAAGCTCTTCAATGAATTCCTGATGACTCATGGCACTTCCAGCCCCGTCCATTTTCCGGTCAAACTCTTCCGCCAAAGAGCCTAAATCCTGCTTCCGGGAAGCATCTTTTCTTACCTCTTCTGATTTCTCCGTAAACAATAAATCTAATTTCATGCGCGATACTTCTTCCAGGCTTTTAATAACATCTTTTCCAGATTTCTGCTCACCGAGGCGCGAATCATTTTTTAGTTGACGAATTTTTTTAGCGGTCTGCTTAAAATCATCCAGGCCTTGCGTATGTTTAATATCTGAAACAACATCCGCGATCTTTTTTTCAACTCCCTCACCAAGCGATGAAGACCTTTGCTCTAAATCCTGAATCTTACGGCGGTAGAGCTCAAAAGCCTTTAAATTAGAAAGGTTGCGCGTAAGCACGTTAAGATCTTTCTGAACATCCCGGCTTAATGGTGCATTCTGAATCGCACTTTGGAGTGCCCGGCTATTTTCTTGCAGTTGCTGATAGGAGTTAGCCTGCTGAACCTTATTCGTCAAACTAGTAATTTTAATCTTATCAAAGATGCCTAAGGGATGTTTCCTGAGCTTATCCATAACCTCTTCTTTGCTCTTCTCCAGATTCCGGGAATTCTTTTTATCCAGGTACATCTTAGTCATTGTCATTGCCTGCGCAGTACCTTCTAAGCCGGCGCCTTGACGCTTTAGGATATCGATTAAACCAATCTCTGCCTTATCTAATTCTATCGTCTTAAGCGTGTCTTTTACTAACTCCGAAAGCAAATAGATAAGCTGACGCCTCTTTTCATAAGAATCCAATTTTAAAGATAAGCCCGATATTTTATTTTGTAAATCTTCCTGTAAACTATAAAACTTATCCGCCTCATTAGATTCTTTGCCGACTCCTGATTCCATATCTTGCAGGCCTTCATCTAAAAGAACCATCCCCTTCTTAATTTTACCCAAAAAAACATTAGCAGAGATAAACCACGCCAAAAGCAAAACCACCAGGAAACAAACCAGTGATGTAACCAAAGAATAAAAACGGGGCATGCCTTTTTCTCTGAACGGTTGCAAAAATCCTGCAAACTTAAACCGCAGTATCGCCAGCCAAATCAATAAGTAAACTATCGCCAAAAACATGCTATAAGCAGCGGCAAAAACCGCGGAGGCCATAAAAATAATGAGGCTTAAGAGCTGGATATAAATTATCTTTCCCTTCGCGCAAAAATTGAAACTAAAGATAATCTCCAAAATAATGACGCCTTGAATAAGTATGGCAATAACTTCTTTATATAAAAAAGTCGATTTAAATATTCGATAACCCATCCAAGTAATAATAATTAAAATGGCCGCATCAGTAAAATATCTTATGCCTTCAAATGCTCCTTGTCGGTTATACCAACCAAAGGCAAAACCGACTGCCGAACCGGCGATCAAAAACAGCTGGTATTGCCAAAAGACCGCGGGCTTTAATAAGAAAACCGCCGTAATTAAAAGCGAAAAGGTCAGTCCGAGCTGTACAAATAGATATCTGTCTTTCTGTGTCATCCTAAATAAATACCTCTGATAAATTATCCCCTTGTGAAAAAAACTTCGCGTGCATATTAACTAAATTCGAAACCCTAATTTTTGCCTGGCGAATGACCTTTTCCTTATCGGAAACCGGTAGAAAAGTATCCGCGACCACAATCAAGGGAATCAAGGAAACCCCCCGGCTATTTAAAGATACTATGCGGGGCAGGTCGGTATAGTCCTGATCGGACATCACCGCCACTAAGCTGGAATCATTAGGAATATAGCGGGCAAACTCCTCAAAGGCTTCCCTGAAACTAATCCTGCTTTCTGCCTGAGCTGCTGCTAATACTCTGAATATATTCTCCAGGTGCTCCTGCCCCTTATTAAATGGCATATATACTATTTCCCCGATATGCGCCAGGAGCTCTATGGAAACCCCTCTTTCGGTAAGGTAATGCGCCACACTGGCGGCAATCTTAATAATATATTCGGCTACGGATTCTTTACCTTCACCCAGGTTTTTGGCTTTCTCCAAATTAAAAATAATCGTCGTCCCAAAAAAACTCTGCAGCTGGAATTGTTTTACAATCAACTTATTCTTACGGGCGCTGGAGAGCCAGTGGATCTTCTTAACTGACTCACCATCCTTATACTCCCGCACGCCATAAAATTCATCATTATCTCCGCTGGAACGCGCCGTCTCAATCCCAAACCAGGGTAAAATACTGCGGGTTAAAGCAGGAAACTTCTCAATTTTAAATATTTGAGGATAAACCACTACCCCGGAATAAACAGGATAGATACGTTTAAAGAAAAAAAGGTTCAGGGGGTCAAAAAAATAAACTATAAAAGGCCCCATTTTATATTCACCTCTCTTAAAACAGAGATAATCATACTTAATTTCACAGGAAGATTTTAAACCCAAGTAACTTATAAAAAAACTTTTCTTTTCTTGATTAGGTTGCGTACCAAAAAAATTATCCTCTAAAACAAAATTAAAAACCGGGAAAAAACTAACGTTGCGAATCTGGGCGGCTACTTCTAACCTATCGCTCTCAGTAACCCGGCTAATCATTTTTCTGGATAGCTGCAGGTGCGCCGTAAAGTAGGTCAAAAGCAGCCAGCTCAAACTAACCACTACCGCGCAGAGCAAAAAATAGGCAAAGAAAAAGTAAAATTCCCGGGTCGTCTTTAATCCGATCAGCAGGCTAGAAATAAAGAAAAATCCTAGAGCAAACCATTTCAAGCGAAAAGTTTTCAACATATTTTAGGAGACAGGAATCTTATGCACTAATTCCGTAATCAGAGATGCGGCTGTCTTCTCAGCAACCAAGGCCTTAGGATGCAGTAATATTCTATGGCCAAGTACCCAATACACAAGCTTTATCACATCTTCCGGAATAACGTAATCCCGGCCCTCAATAAAAGCCCAGGCACAGCTTGCTTTCATTAGGGCAATCGAAGCGCGAGGGCTGGCACCTAACCTGATCTCATCTTTCTTGCGGGTAGCGGAAACCAAACTAACAATATAATTAAGAACGATCGGAGAAATTTCCACCTTTTTGATTTTCTCCTGCAATCCCAAAACATCTTCCACTCCTAAAACTGGCTGCAGGTCTTCAATTGGATGTTGCAGTTTCTGCCCAAGAGTCACCTTCTTTTCCTCTTCTAGAGATAAATAACCAACATTTATCTTCATCAGAAACCTATCCAGCTGCGCCTCCGGCAAGGGATATGTCCCCTGATACTCGATGGGATTTTGCGTACCGACCACCATAAAAGGCCGCGGCAGAATAAAAGTTTTACAGTCAATAGAGACAGAACGCTCCTGCATACACTCCAGGAGCGCGGACTGCGTACGGGGAGTGGTTCGGTTAATCTCATCAGCCAGAAGAATATTAGTAAAAACCGGGCCCTTCTTAAAATCAAACTCTCCAGTCTTAGGGCTATAGATAAAACCACCGGTGACATCAGAAGGAAGCAGATCCGGGGTAAACTGAATCCTTTTAAAATCCGCGCTAATGGACTTAGCTAAAGCCAAAGAAAGCATGGTCTTGCCCACACCAGGGACATCATCAATCAGAATGTGCCCATTAGTTAGAATACCTACGATCAAAAGCTTCACTACTTCAGTTTTACCCACGATTACTTTTTCTACATTCTCGATTAATTTTTTTATCTGGTCATTATACATAAACCCTCCTTAGCTTAAAATAATATTGTCCTTTATTTAAATCGATAAAATGTTTTAAAAATACTGGCTTAATTATATAAACTACCAATCGTAACAAGAATAATCTATTTAAAAAGTAGATCTATCGCTTAAACCTGGATTCCAAGACACTTTCTATTTTCGCGATCAGCGCATCCTTTTCTATGGGCTTAGTTAAATAACCCACAATGCCCTTCTTATAAGCCAGGAGCTTATCCTCAACCTTATCCAGCGCAGAGAGAACGATAACCGGCAGGGTTTTCCCGAGTAAATCATCATTTAACATATCACATACTTCTATGCCTCCTATTCCGGGCATCACCATATCCAACAAGATTAGATCCGGCTTGAAACTATGCAGATGCGAAATCAGCTCATGAGCGCTGGATAAGGTTAACACCTCAAATTTTTCAGTCTGCTCTAAATTTAACTTTACTATCTTCAAAAAATCCAATTCATCATCAACAATCAATATCTTCTTCTTTGCCATTAGGCGCCTCCTTTACTGTAAGAGTGATGATCACCTTAGTCCCCTGGTTAAGCCGGCTTTTTATTTCTATCAGCCCATTGTGCATAGCAACAATATTCTTAGCCACCGAAAGGCCCAACCCAACCCCCATCGTTTCTTCTTTGGTCGTGAAAAACGGCCGGAAGACATTTTTCAGGTTCTCCTCTGAGATACCGGCACCTTCATCCTCTATCTCGATAATTACCGCCTTTTTCACCGGTAAAGGCTGATCACCGTTTTTATTTTCCCCTCCTGCCTGCAGCCGCTTAAATTCGGCCAGATAAGTACGCAGGAATAAAGTTCCGCCATTAGGCATCGCCTGAAGAGCGTTTAAATTCACATTCACCAATACCTGCTTCATCTTTTGCCTATCCACTAAAACCTGGGGCAGATCTTTACCTAACTCTTTAACAATACCTATCTTACCTTCCCGGTTGCTGTAATGCGTTAAAATCAGGGAATCCTCGATTATAGAATTAATATCCACGGGCACCACATTTAATCCTTTTTCCTTGGCAAAATCAAGAAGCGTAGCCACAATCGTGTCGGCCCGCTGAATATTATGCTTGGCCATCTGAATTATCTCTTTGTCCTCGGGAGCAACTTTGCAATCCAGATACTCGATTGACTGCATGATTATCGCTAAAGGATTCCTTACTTCATGGGCTACGCTGCTGGCTAACTGGCCGATCGCTCCGAATTTCGCGGACTGAAGCAGCTCCTTCTGAGATTCTTTGAGCTTAGCATAAGCCTCCGCCAATTCCTCGACATTCTGCTCTAATTTTGCATTCACCGCCAGCGCTGCATTCTCAGCACGCTTCCGTTCGACAACCTCCCGCGATAATTCATCTTTGGAAACTAAAATCTGCTCTAGCTTTTCTAATGTCGCGTTAAAAGCATTGCCAAGCTCTTCCAGTTCATCTTTACTGTTTATCCGGACCCGCACACTTAAATCACCACACATCATTGCTTCTGTAGCGCGCTGAAGTTTTTTAACCGGTTCCATAGCCGCCAGAGTAAACCAATAACTCGCCAGAATCTTAATAAAAATAGCCAAACTAATCAACGCTATCAGCATAAAGATAATCTTCGACAAAATCCTGGGGATACTCTCATTAAATACCCCCACTCTCAGGCTGCCCAGCAATACTCCTTGTACCGTTAGCGGTACAGCAATATCGTAGACAAAATATTTTCCCGTATCTAAAAGTATAATATTGTTCTTCTGATGAGAGCCTAAGGAATTAGCTTTCTCTAATCCCATAGGTAACCCTCCTTTGAATGAATGACAGATTACCTTGCCTTTTAAATCCGTAATAAGCAAATAGCTAATTTCTTTATGCAGCTCCTGCTCTTCTCTGAGTACCTTGATTAGCTCAAGCTGATTTTCGGTTAAAACATATTCCAGGCTATGAAGAGCCACGCTTTCTGCTATGTACAGGCCCTTTTGTTTAAGCGTATTTTTTAAAACGCCGGAGATGACGGGAATAATAATAGCAACGCTCAGCAGAACAATCAGCAGGTCAGTAATAATAAACGGAAATAAAATCTTGTCTCGTAACGCGCCTTTTTTCTGTCTCGAAGATTCTTTCATAAGCTTATCCTATTTGTCCTTTGCCGCTCCACTACTCTCCAGCCAATCTTCCATCTGCCTTACAGAATCGTATGAACTGTCATCTACGGTAATGAACCTATCAATGAATAACTTACTTAATATATTCTTACCCTCTTGGTCCTTATGCATATCCAGTAAAACCTGTTTTATTTTTTCTTTCATCACGGGATTATAGCCGGGGCGGCAGACAAAAGGCGGCATGCCAAATGGCCCTATTTTTTTGATAATCTTGGTCTGCGCAGTAAATTGGGGGTTTGTGGCATGAAGATATTCCCAAACAAGGTGGTCCACCGCTGCCCCATCAACTACCCCTTCGGCAATTGCCTGTATGGAGTTATCGTGGCCTTTGGTAAATATGCGGCTTTTAAAAAAAGATTCCGGGGTTTGGCCCATTTTTGCTAATGCATATTTGATCACAAAACAACCGGTAAGTGAAAGGGGGTCGGTAAAGGCAAAACTTTTATCTTTGAGTTCCGCAAGGTCCTGCAGGGGACTATCCTTGCGCACGATTATATAAGCATAATATACCGATTCTCCGCGCACCTCCGGCGCAACGAGGATTTCCATGCCAAACTTTTTTCTTCCTTGAACGTAAGGGCCTACGCAGACAAATGCCGTATCAACTTCGCCTTTTTCTATCAAATCATTCACCTCAGCATATGTCTTTCTTTGGATAAGCTCAACAGGTTTCCCTAGCTTTTGCCCAATATAATCTAATATTTTTTTATAAACAGAGATGGTTTCCTGCGGAGAAATCATGGCGGAGACAGCAATACGGATAACCTCTTTATTATGCGTATAAGTTTCAACTGATTCTACTTTGGAGAAATCTACTTTTTTTGCCTTTTCTCCGGTAGAATAAATGAATAAAACTACGCCCATTACGGCGGCTGCCGTGATAATGACTCCGCTTAATATTCTCTTCATGCCTCCTCCTGCAGGTTTCTCTTCATCCAATAAAAAACCCAAGTTTGGCATTTCCGCGCCTCTTGGGCCGACATAAAAATCATCTAAAAAGAATACTCTCTATTGGCTTACTGATGCTTACACCTTTCCCCTCCAAAAAAACTCCTTTGTAAGTTTTACGTTATGATTATACTCTCATATATGCCCACAGGCAATAATTAATTATTGGCCTGCGTTAATTAATTACGAACCTGCGTTAATTAATTACGAACCTGACTTTCAACAGTAGGGGAGGTTTAAACCTCCCCTACTGTAATTAATAAAAGCCGGCAGGAACCTCCCTACACAGCTTATTAACAATAGTAGGGTGGGTTTAAACCCACCCTACTGTAATTGATAAAAGCCGGCAGGATTTATTATAATCTCTTACGGGTAAAAACCGAATCAAGATCCAGGGCTGTTATTTACCCCTTTTAGAATATTGCGCAATAGCCTCAAGAATCTTTTTGCCGTCTTCTTTAGCGGTTAGGCTGTTAGCCACACGCGCTGTAACGCTAGATTCAGTATTGCTAATCTTAGAAATTACAATCTGAACGGTTCTACCATCAGCGAAATTTCCTTTTAATTCTGCCGCATGCTTGCCGATAACCGCTTTTCCAAATTGTATCTGCTCTGTCTTTAACGCCTCCTTAACCATCACTAAACCCTGAATATAGGAAATATTCCATTTTAGTTTTAACTCTTTGGGCTCAGTAATTGCGCCCGGAATCGAAGCGCATCCGTAAAAACCCGCGATTATAAAACACGCCATAAACAATACTGATAATTTACTGAACATCTTAACCTCCTATCTTAACCAGGCACACTCTCCCGATTGCTCCGGAAAGTATCTGTATTTTTGTTTTTCTCAACGTTTTCGCGCGTAAACCAATTCTGAGTTCGTAAGCAAAATTTTACCAGCATCAACATAACCGGCACTTCAATTAGAACGCCGACAACCGTAGCCAACGCCGCTCCTGATGAAATCCCAAAAAGCATAGTCGCTGTAGCAATAGCAACTTCAAAATGATTACTTGCTCCAACCATTGCCGATGGAGCCGCATCCTCGTAGTTTAACTTTAATTTCTTTGCCAGCCAATAGGTGATGGCGAAAATTAAACAGGTTTGAATAAAAAGCGGGATGGCTATCCATAAAATCGTTAACGGCTGGGCAAGAATAATTTCTCCTTTAAATGAAAACAAAAGTACCAGAGTAAATAAAAGCGCAATAATGGAAACGGGCGACAATACCCGCAGGAACTTCTGATTAAACCATTCTATGCCTTTAAACGCTACAATCCACTTCCGCGAAAAGTAGCCTGCCACCAGAGGCAATGCCACATAGATAACGATGGATAATAATAACGCCTGCCAGGGAACCGGCATTCTCCCAACCCCCAAAAGAAACCCCCCTAAAACTCCGTAAAGCAAAAGCATGGTCAGCGAATTAATGGCCACCATAACCAGGGTATGGCCATCATTACCTTTAGCCAAAAATCCCCACACCAAAACCATCGCTGTGCAGGGAGCAATACCCAGCAGAATACACCCGGCAAAATAACTGCGCCAGAGCGGCACTTGAAACATTTTTAAACCTTCATGCATCACCACCGTTCCTGCGCCGTGTATAGAACCCAGTAACCAGTCAGCTCCGGGAGGAAGTTTAACAAAATCTACCGCCTCTGTTCCAATTAATCCTTTAAACAAAATCCCCAGGAACAAAAAAGCGATGGCGTACATGGTAAAAGGTTTTATTGCCCAGTTAACAAATAATGTCAAACCCACGGGTTTAGGCGACTTGCCGGCTTTTATAACTTCTGCAAAATCAATCTTTACCATTATGGGATACATCATAAAAAATAGGCAAATGGCTATGGGGATGGAAACAACCGGAGCGCCGCTGGCATAAATCGAAAGGCCGTCAAGAAATTTCGCCGCGCCCGGGGCAATCTTGCCAATGATTACACCTAAGGCAATGCAGATAAAAACCCATAGCGTTAGATACTTCTCAAAAAAATTTAAACTTCTTTCTTGGCGCATACCCCCCCTCGCATCATTCCTCTGGATAAGATAATTTCGATCTCCCTCTAAAGTAAAATCCTTTGCAAAAAATTAAACAAATAACCCGTAAAAATAATCGCTACCGTAGTTACCATAAAGAATATAGCAATTAATTTTAAATGCATTGCCCTTCTTAACATAATCGCCTCAGGCAGGCTTAATGCCGCAACGGCCATCATAAAGGATAACGCGGTGCCCAAAGGAAAACCCTTTTGAAACAAAGCGACGGCAATCGGCACAATGGCGGCGCAACTTCCATACATCGGAACGCCTATAATTACCGCTATAGGCACTGAAAAAATTCCGGTCTTACTGATAATTCCTTCAACCATGCCTTGCGGGACATAGTTATGGATAACCGCCCCTACCCCCACACCAATGAGCACCCACACCAGAATTTTTCTGGTAATGGAGATGGATTCACTCCAGCCAAATTGCAGGCGCTGGGCAAACTGCGTATACACTTTTTCCTCATTGTTGCCTTTTATTTTTTCGGCAATATCCATTACAAGATATTTATCCAAATTCATCCTTCCTAAAATTAAACCGGATACAATCCCGATAGCCATTCCGCTGGCTACATAAAGCACGGTTATCTTCCATCCAAAAAAGCCCAGCATCAAAATCACAAGATATTCATTGATTAAAGGAGAGGTAATCAGAAAAGAAAATGTCACTCCCAAGGGTATACCCGCTTCCAGGAAACCAAAAAATATCGGGATTGACGAACAAGAACAAAAAGGCGTAACCGCCCCAAAAAGCGCCGCATAAAAATTCCCGACTACGCCTCTTTTGCCCATCCATTGCCCTATCTTTTTTTGAGGCAGGAATGTCCGCACCACGCCAATAACAAAAATCAGAATAAACAAGAGCAATAAAATCTTTAAAGAATCGTAAATAAAGAAATTCAGAGCCTGAGCCCACTTTATTTGCGGATCCAATTTAAGAACAGAATAAACTAACCAATCAACCATTAGCTGCAGCATGACTTCCTTTCTTTCTTATCGCTGCCGCCACAACACTTACCTTCCCTTGCCTTTTCTTCCATTTTCTTATCCAACTTCTCAATCATCCTGGCAAAGAAACCTCTCTTTACCTTCTCCTGGCCGGTTAGATCTTTCATCTTCTCCTCCTGGTAATCTTACAATAACCCCCTGGATCCTAATTACCTTTTGCATTCATGCCTTCTTATAAACGTATGTCCATAAAAAGTTTAACATAACGCATAATGGTGTCAATAAAAAAAGTTGACGGGCCTTCACCAGGCCTTCACCAGGCCTTCACCAGTAGGGTGGGTTTAAACCCACCCTACTGGTGTTAATAATTAACACAGTAGACAGTCTATGCAACATCGTGCAACACAATCAGTTATAAAAGAAATATTTTTCCCGCTCTTACTCATATTTGTTTCATAACTCATTTATCATCAGAGACTTACGTAGACTGTCTACATCGGGAGAGGATTTTTTTGATTCTCGCGCGGATATCCGGAGCGCTAACTATTTCCGTGACCATCGCCACGCAGGAAGCTCCATGCGCCAAAACTTCCTGCAGGTTATGCAGTTTAATCCCTCCGATCGCCACGCAAGGTATCGTCACATTCTTAACCGCATAATCCAAATACTCTAAACCCACCGCCGGGCAGACATCCTTTTTGGTTTGTGTGGGAAAAATCGGGCCGATGGCAATATAATCCGCGCCGCGCGTAATGGCATCCAGCGCCTGCCGGGGAGAATGCGTAGACAGCCCGATAATCATCGCTTCCTTAACCAATTCCCGCGCCACTTCTATCGGCATATCGTTCTGCCCCAGATGCACTCCGTCGGCTTTAACTGCAAGCGCGATATCCACATCATCATTGACGATAAACGTAGCCGCGGCAATTTTTGTCATCTTGCGGATTTCTGCACACTCCAGATATTTTTCCCGGCCGGACTTTTCCTTTTGGCGATACTGAAGGATCTTTACCCCGCCGGCAAGCATATCCCTGGCCACCTCAATATTGCTGCGCCCAAGTGAATACTCTTGGGCGGTAATCGCATATAATGGATACGCCAATTTCCTGCGCTTTATTGCGGTAATCACCATGCCTGCCAATCTTTAAACACCGGCTGATATCCCTTCTGCGCGATCATTTCTTTGACTTGGTCCACACTGCTTGTATCCGCGATCTCAAACTGCCCTTCTTTGGTGGCATCAAGCGCATACCCTCCCACCTGCGTACGCGACCCCGCGGACATACGCGTAACCCCCAGGCCGATGAGGTTTTTACGCAACGCGCTGTTTTCCCGGGTAGAAATCGCTATCCCCGCGCGCGGCAGAAATAACCGCATGGCAATCAGCGACTGAACCAGCTCCCGGTCAGTTAATGGATGCGCGCAGATAAAACCGCCTGCGTGCGGCTGCAGCCGCGGAAACGAAACTCCCAATTCTATTTCAGGATAATTATTCTGCAGCCAGCGGCCGTGTAATCCCGCCAAGAATACATCTTTTTGAAATTCTCCCAAACCCAACAACGCTCCGACATTCACCTGGCGCATGCGCGCTGCGGCGGCACGCTGCGGAGCATCAAGACGAAAACGATAATCGCTCTTGGGGCCCCGGGAATGCAACCTGCTGTACAAACCCCGATCATAGGTTTCTTGATAAAGCGTAAGGCCATCCGCACCGGCTGCGTTGAGTCCAACATACTCCTCTTCTGTCAACGGGTATATCTCCATACCCACGGAGGAAAAATACCGGCTCACCGCCTGAATACATTCCTGGATATAGGAAACCGGAGACATCTCTTTGGATTCTCCGGTCAAAAGAAGCACATGCCGAATGCCGCTCTTGGCTATCTCTTGCGCCTCGCGCTCTACTTCGCTTACCGAAAGCTTTCTTCTCTGAATTGCGTTTGAATGCTGGAAACCACAATACAGACAGTCATTATCGCAGTAATTAGAAATATAAAGCGGGGTATACAATAAGATCACCTTGCCAAAATTTGCTAAGGTGTACTCCTGAGCTTTCTGCGCCAACGGCTCAAGATATTCCAGCGCGTTGTGCGAAAGCAAGGTAAGAAAATCCAGCTCGCCGAGAGAATCTTTCAGCAGCGCGCGTTCGATATCTTGCCGGCGTACGTTTTCCAGGAAAGAAGAAAAATCAAAGCGGTCAAACCGCCTCAACTCATCAAAGAATGAACCTTTCATATTAACGGAGAAACCCGGTAAGCGGAGAAGACGCCTCAGCTTGATCCTTAGGTAAAACAACGCCGGCGTGATACGCCATCCTTCCGGCTTTAACCGCCAGAGAAAATGCCCGCGCAATCAATACAGGATCTTCTGCGGTGGCCACAGCGGTATTTACCAGCACTGCTGAAGCGCCCAATTCCATTGCTTCTGCGGCATGTGAAGGACGGCCAATACCAGCGTCTACTATAATCGGCAAACTGATTTCCTGTATCAAAATCTTGATCAATTCACGCGTGCATATGCCTTTATTCGTACCAATGGGCGCGCCCAAAGGCATAATCGAAGCGGCACCCGCATCACTTAGACGCCGCGCATCCGCAAGATCAGGGTTTATATAGGGCATAATTATAAATCCCTCTTTTGCCAGAACCTCCGTAGCCCGGATAGTCTGGGCATTATCAGGAAGAAGGTATTTGTTATCAGGGATTACCTCTATTTTAATCCAGTCTCCGCATCCTGCGGCCCGGGCAATGCGGGCAATGCGTATCGCCTCATCGGCATTACGCGCACCGGAGGTGTTCGCCATAATAATACATTCCTTAGGAATATACTTCAATATATTATCATGCGCAGACTGCGTATCAACGCGGCGTAAAGCCACAGTAACAACGCGGGCACCGGAAGAAATAATCGCCTCTTGCATTAACTTGTATGACGCAAATTTGCCTGTGCCCAGAAAAAAACGATTATCGATCTTATGCCCGGAAATAATTAATGTATCATCCATAATCAACCTCCGCCAAAAAAAGATAGAACTTCCAACGCATCATTTTCCTTAAGCATGGTTGACTCCCATTTATCCCGGTCAAGGATCACGCCATTATGTTCCACCACCACTGTTTCCGGCCGTATCTTACGCTGAATAATAAATTCGGCAATAGAAACCAAAGATGAAAAATCAAGATCTTCACCATTAATGCGCACCTTCATAAAATCTCCCCCTAAATACAAATACCCGCTTGTTCCTTTAAATCCTGCTTGAGGTTAGCATCTCCGTTTATCCGGCAAAAACTTTTGAATAGATTATCCCTTACCTGGCGGCCGGATGGGCCGGATGAAAGATCGCCAATCATCCCCTTAATCAATTTTCTTTTTGAAACTGCCCCAAAAGGACACCGGCATAATTTTGAAGGGAAATTGCGCTCTTGGGCAAACAATCTTATCTTGTCTTCCTCCACAAAACAAAGGGGGCGAATAATAACAATTTTTCCACCGAATAATTCCTGCCGCGGGCACATCGCAGATATCTCTCCTTGAAAAAATAAATTCAACAAAGATGTCTCTATGATATCATCCTTATGGTGCCCAAAAGCAATTTTATTTATACCTAACTGGCCGGCTAAAATAAAAAGCGCTTTCCGGCGATTCCAGGAACACCAAAAACAATTGGCCTGCCGTTGGTTATCTAAAACTTTGATCTCCCGGAAAAAACAAGTAATTCCCATCCCTGCAAAAATCTCAGTGAGCACTTCCCGATGCATACAACTGGAACAATGAAAGTCGGTGCGGATATGAGCGGCGACTAATTCAAAACGGCTTGCCTTTTTATGGCTTAACGTATTAAGGATGTTCAGCATGGTTAAGCTGTCTTTCCCGCCGGAAACCGCGGCGAGAATCTTATCGCCGGGCTCAATCATCCCATAATGACGTATGGCTAAAGATACATCGGAAAGAATAGAATTATCCATAGGCTTTTTGAATATTCATCACTCTGTTAAATCCAGAATTAACCCTAGCTTATCCTTACCCATCCAACCAATTTTTCCGTCAGGACGTTTTATCTTGCACCAGTTTTCAGTTTTATCAAGCACTGCGACTTTACTGCCTTCGTTAAGCTTAAAATAGGTTGTTGCCTCTTCCCGTGGTTCAAATTTAACAAGCGCCTCTTTACTTACCACTACCGCCCCCTTACTCAGATAAACTATTTTACTGTTTAATGAAATGGCCGAGATAATAAATACTGCCGGTAAAATTAAAAATAAAAAATTAATACTTCTCTTGACTTGGGCAAAGATCAAGCTGCTCGTCAAAACCAGAAGCGCCAGGATATAGATAAACGCTAAAAGAACGGTTAAAAAATTAACGGATAAACCTGCGAATAATTTATTCGCAGCTTTTCCCAGCCAATTTTCAAAAGACTGCTGGCCTAGATTCAATAAGGATAAAACATACTCGTGATTGGATTTTAAATCGCTATCATTAGGGATAAGCATTAATGCTCTCTCATAGTTGAGCATAGCCCTGCCTAACTTCCCTTTTTTAAAATAACTATTCCCTAAATTATAATAGAGGTTGCCGCTTTCTAGGCCTAAATTAAGAACCTTTAGGTAATTATCAATTGCCGCCTCAAATTTAGCTTCTTTATAATCAACGTTACCCTGATAAAAAAGCCGATTGCCTTGCGCTGCCTTTACTTCTTGCGCAAAAGAACTACCCAGGTTAAAAACCATAACTAAACAAACTAAGCAACCTGCGAAGAATTTTACTAACCTTGGCTTATTCATACTCTATTTCTCTGTAAATAGTCAATTATCTCTTCTAATCTCTTTAGAGAATTCTGCATATTTTCTTTAGTTAACTGCGAAGCCGCGTAGCGGACGATATCACATTCAGAAAAAATATTCCTTAAATTAACCAAAATCTCTTCGGGGATGCTTTTATGCTTAAGCTGTTCATCGATAATGCTTATGGTTATGCCTTTTGAAGGTAAATGGAACTTATTGCCCAAGTATTCCTGAAGTACCCCAAACAGAGCATCATAGAATTCTCCGGCACTGCCTTTCTCCAGAAGCCCTCTTGCCCTGGCGATACCTGCTTTTGCCCTCCGGGGAGCTAAAAGCTGCCTGGCGTATTTTACATCTGTGGCAAGTTTTCTCTTGCGCGCATGCCAAGTTACCATCAACAGATAAAATAACAAAGGAATAACCTGTAACCACAAAAATATTTTATGCTTATAAAGATACTCTCCTTTTTTTCTTAATTGGCCGGGATTATCTTTGATATAAATTATATCCCTTCCTAATTTCTCCTCTTTAGTCAAGGCAGGAGCGGGCTGTTTGCTTTCGGTTATCTTAAACTCCTCAGCTTTATCCGGCTTAATTACCTTGATCGGAAACGGCCCCCTGGTAATTGTCGCATAAACTCCGGCTTGCGGATTAAAGAAATTAAAGCTCATTGCCGGTATTTCTTTTACGGAAGTATTCAAAGGAATAAACACCTGATCAAATGTTTTAGCATCTTTATCCTGCTTAATCTGAGGTTCATAAACTTTAAAATCATCACCCAGGCTGCCGGCTGGTAAGTTTACGGTATTAAAATTACCCTGGCCGGTAACCACTGCTTTTAAGGTAAGCGGATCCCCAACTTTTACTTCCACTGGGCTTACCGATGCTTGAAGATCAAAAACCCCTAATGCGCCTGAAAAACCTTCAGGCTTATTTTCCGTAGGCAAAGATAAAACTATTACCGGGATATCCACTGATTTTAAATTCAGCGGATAAGCTTGGTATCCGCCAAAAAAGTTATCAAAAACATCGGAGTTAAAGAAATCGTCAAAAGCAGCAGGCCTTTGACGATTGGCCTGTTTTCTAGTAATAAGATTACACTGCATAGTAGCCGGGCCAAGACGGAATTCCCCGGGCTTTAATCCAAAAATAGTACTCTTAAATTCAATAACCTCGTAATTTATCCCGCCGATAACTTCCTGATATTGTCGGGGCGTCCCAAATTCACCCACCGAAAAACCATCATGATTAAATCGCGGAAATTGAATATCCCTAACCCCTAATTTATTAACCAACAATTTAATCGTAATGGGAATTACTTCATTAAGATAAACTTTATCCTTTTCCAACTGCAGCTTTAAGAATATCCTCTCCTGCAGATCCTTGGCCTGAGAAAGCCCTTCCTGAGAAGATGGGTTTTGCGCCTGCGCTGCTTCTTCTAAAACTTCAATATTAATCGTATTGGAATTATAGGTATTACCATTATGCTCAAATCTAAAAGGCCCGATCTTAAATACCCCTACCTTAGCCGGCAAAAGCGTATAAACATAAGTAACCGAGCTAGATGCCTGTCCGTTGATAATTGACATTCTGGTAGAGGGGCCTAAATAACGCACCTGAAATCCTTCGATAGCCGATATTTCCGGAACAGGCACGTTTTGTGAGCCGTCAAAGGTTAAGTTCAGCTCCAGCGACTGCCCTAAACCGGCTTTATTGCTATTTACCGTGGCCTCAAAATTAATATCTTTAGCCAAAACATGCGTATACAGTAAAAAAGTTAAAGCGATAAAAATTTTCGCTATTCTAAATATTTTCATTACCAATCCTTTAAGACCTTCTCTTCTGTGCCTTTTCTGTCATCCTTAAGCATGCCGGTAGTATTTTCTTCCTGCCGGTAGCCTTCCAGCAGCATATTTGCTTCTTCTTTAGACATTTCTTTTGGCTCTGGCGGCTGAGCTGAAGCAGATTGCCCGGGCTTTTCTTGGCCTTCTTGCCCGGACTGCTGAGGCTGCCTATCCTGGCCTTGCTGATCCTGGCCTTGCTGTTGGTCAGCCTTTTTCTTTTCTTGATCCTGTTTTCCGTCCTCTGTTTTCTGTTCCCGGTTCTCTTGCGGCTGCTGCTTTAATTTTTCTTTAATTTCTTTAAGTTTTTCTTGGACAATCTTATAGTTTACTTTTACATCTTCATCTTTAAGAGCTAATTCCTGCGCCCTCGTGTAATTATTAAGCGCCCCCTCCAATAACTGCACGGCTATAGAAAGTTCCGTGTTCTCTTTTGATAATCCTAGCATATATTTGGAATTTCCCAGATTATAATTTGCCTTGGCTTCCAATCCCCGATCTTCAGTGATTAAAGATTGCTCGAAAGAACTATTTGCTTTTTGGTACTCTTTAGTTTTATATTGGGCTGCGCCGGCGTTAAAGTTTATAATCGCTGAATCCGGCTGTTGAGCAAGCGCCTGATCGTAATATTTGGAAGCATCTTGGTATTTCTGGTCATAATAGAGCCGGTTTCCTTTTTCTACCGCCCCGGCGACAGAGGCAGCCGATGCTTGAGCCTGCCAGATACAGGTTATAATTATACCGCTAAAAATTATTTTTTTCATCATCTGTATTTTTTTGACAGCGTAACAAACCTTACTGACTTTCAATAGTAGGGTGGGTTTAAACCCACCCTATTGAAAGTCAGCAGAGTTTAATATAATGTCATTTTTTTCTATCGCTAATTATTATTTCTAACAAAATTAAGATTAATCCCAACAGTAACGGGAGCTGAAACTTTTCCTCATAAAGCTTGTTCATTTTACCCTCAAATACACGTTTTTCCATTTTTGATAATCTTCCCTGATAAAGCAGATCCAAGCCAAAATTAGTATTGGTGGAACGAATATACGTGCCCCCGGTGGCCAGGGAGATTTTTTGCAGAAGATCCTCATTCAAACTGGATTTAACGGCATTACCTGCATTATCTTTCAAAAATTCCTTTCTACCATCCTCCTGCTTCAGGAAAACCAATTCTCCTTCCTTAGTGCCGATGCCGATACAACAAATAATTATACCTTCTTTTTTAGCTTCCTGGGCAAGCCCAAGCGCATCACCATCATGATCCTCGCCATCCGTGATAATAATTAATACTTTAAATTTCGACTCTCCGGCAGGATAGCTGCGCATTGCTTCTTTTATCGCGCTGGAAATAGAAGTTCCTCCTCTGGGAATAGTATGAACATCTACATTTTCCAAGGACAACAAAAATCCGCCGTAATCAATAGTCAAAGGACAGCTTAAAAACGCGCTTCCGGCAAAAGCAATCAAGCCAACCCTATCCTCTTTAAGATTCTGCGTAAAATCGCCGATGGCTAGCTTAGCCCGCTCCAGGCGGCTGGGCTTTATATCACTGGCCAACATACTTTTTGAAGTATCCAACGCGATGATTATATCCAGGCCTTTACGCTTTACCTCCTGCCATTTAAATCCCCGTTGCGGACGCAGTAAAGCAAAAAAACAGAACGTTAATCCTAAGATCATTAAAATTGCTTTTATTCTTTGCCTGCCGGGATCAACTTGCGCCAACAGCTCAACCAACAAACCTTTTTGCGCAAATTTGCCTTGAGTCCTTTTACGCATCCTAAAAGCCCAGAGATAAAACAAGATTAAGCCCAGGATAACAAAAATAAACAGCGTAAAATAAGGTTGCGCAAACCGCATCTAAGGCACCTTTCTTAAAACCGTATTCGATAAAAATATTTCTAAAATCAATAACCCTATCCCCGGAATAAGAAATAACGGAAATAATTCATGGTATTGCAAATACCCCTTCTCTTGCATCGGCGTCTTCTCCAGCTTGTCGATTTCGCCGTAAATTTCGCGTAAACTTTCGGTATCTGTTGCCCGATAAAATTTAGCTCCGGTAATCGCAGCGATTTTAGTTAAAGTATCCTCATCCAAATCTACCTCTATTTGCTGATAAGCCTTATTGCCAAAAAAATCTCGCGCCGGATAAGGCACCGGGCCCTTGCCCCCTGCGCCGATGGTATAGATTTTGACTTTTAGGGCTTTTGCCGCTTCCGCTGCGGTTAAAGGAGAAATTGTTCCCAGATTATTGCGTCCGTCAGTAAGCAGGATAATTACCTTACTTTTAGCCTTACTATTTTTTAAACGGTTTAAAGAAGCAGCAATCCCTGAACCAACCGCCGTTCCGTCTTCTAACATCCCCGATCTTACCCTCTGTAAATTAGTAACCAGCCAATTATAATCTAAAGTAAGCGGACAAACCGTATAAGCCCGGGCAGCAAAAGTAACAATAGCCATACGGTCATTTTTTCTTCCTTTAATAAAATTTCTTGCTGCCTCCTTGATTACTTCGACCCTGCTTTCTCTTTTGCCGTTTATTTTAAAATCTTCAGCCAACATACTTGTCGATGAATCCAGGGCTAAAACAATATCCACGCCTTCAGTGGTAATCTTGGAATCTGCTATTGGCGATTGCAAACGGGCTAAAGCCAGAATGATCAATGCCGCTGCCATTAACCGCAGATAAATAATTTTTTGGCTCAAGAGCACTTTAAAAGTTGGCTTTAAATCCCGGATAAGCTCCTCCGAGGAAAATTTAAACCCGCTGGATAGATTTTGCTGGCGGGCATAAATAATTATGAGAACAGCAAGCGGCAATAAAAATAGAAATAACGGGCTATGAAAAATCACTTTGCAGGTATTTCCTCTTTTGTCTCATCTACCAATTTCTTAGCGGATACGAAAATCGCGTTCATCTCTTCAATTGGCGGAAGATATTTTGCGAATTTAACCAGGTCACATGCCAGAAGGAATTCCTTTAATAAAGTTTTGTGTCCGCTGAGCAATTGGCTGTAATCGCGAACATAGAATAAGAATTCTTCTGTGGTCATCTCCGGAGCTTTTAGTAAAAATCTATTTTCCAGATAATGCCGGATAATATCCGAGACTTCACTGTAATATTCTTTGATCTTACCTTGCCGGATGAGATCTTTGGCTTTGAGTTTTTCCAACTGTTCATAGGCGAGTTCATCGGCTGATTTTTGAAGAACAATTACGGGAGTTTTCTTTCTTCCGGATAAAAATTTAAAATAAAATACCGCAATAGCTAAAAGAACTAAAATCAACAACAACAAAAAGATATTCAAGCGGCCGCTTAAACTTAACGGGCCTTTAATATCACGCAGTGCTTCATGCATTAACGCCTTCTCCTCTCGCGGGATTTAAAGAATTTCAATAAGCTTTGCGCGTAGGGTATATCCGTACGCACATCGATGGTATCGACACGCAAAGAACAAAAAAGCGATTCTCTTTCCCTGATCCTTTGCTGATTTTTCCGCGCGTATTCCTGGCGCAGCATTTTGTCTGATGTATCTAAAATAAAATCTCGCTTTTTCTCCGGATCAAATAATTTTACCAACCCCATATCGGGAAACTCCAGCTCCCGGGGGTCAGTAATGGTTACGGCGACAATATCATGGCGTTTATTGGCCACGGCCAGCATTTTCTTAAAATCCGGCGAGAAAAAATCTGAGATCACAAAAGTAACGGCCTTACGGGTGGTTACGCGATTAAGGTATTCTAAAGCCACGCTAATATCCGTACCTGTGCCTTGAGGTTTAAAATAGAGCGCTTCACGGATAACGCGCAAGACATGGCGGATGCCTTTTCTCGGAGGGATAAACTTTTCTATCCTGTCCGTAAAAGCGATAAAGCCCACTTTATCATTATTTTTAATCGCGGAAAACGCCAAAAGAGAGCAGAGCTTTGCCGCCAGCTGCATTTTTAACTGCCCTTTTGTTCCAAAATAGGAAGAGGCAGACATATCTAACAAGAGCATCACGGTCAGCTCGCGTTCTTCCACAAACTTCTTTACAAAGAGATGGCCGGTGCGCGCGGTAACATTCCAATCAATAGAACGGATCTCATCTCCCGGAGAATACTCCCGCACCTCATAAAATTCCATACCCTTGCCTTTAAATACACTCTGGTACTGGCCGGCAAATACATCCGTGACCATGCGGGAAGTAGTAATTTGGATCCGCCGTATTTCCTGTAATATTTCTTTAGGCAGCATCAGCTTAAAAGATGGTTAAGGAACATTCACTTCGCTAAAAATCTTTTTGATTATATCATCAGCTGTCTTCTCCTCGGCTTCTGCTTCATAACTCACAATAATCCTGTGCCTTAAAACATCCGGGCCAATTGATTTTACATCCTGAGGAGTCACATAGCCCCGGCCCTGAATAAAAGCGTAGGCCTTGGAAGCCAGAGTCAAATTAATGGTTGCCCGGGGGCTGGCGCCGTACTGAATTAAACTTGAAAGCTCATCGAGTTTATATTTTTTAGGATCCCTGGTGGCAAATACAATATCCAAAATATACTTTTCTATTTTTTCATCCATATACACTTCATCCACCACGCTGCGCGCCCGGATAATATCCGCCGGCCCCAGGACGGCTTTTACTTCATTTTTCTTATCCGTAAAGCTCATCCGTTTTAGGATCTGATGCTCTTCTTCTAAATTCGGATAAGTAATATTAATTTTAAGCATAAACCGGTCAATCTGCGCCTCAGGAAGCGGGTAGGTGCCCTCTTGCTCGATGGGATTCTGAGTAGCCATGACTAAAAAAGGATCATCCAGTTTAAAAGTATTTTCACCAATGGTCACCTGCCTTTCCTGCATCGCTTCCAACAGGGCGCTTTGGACCTTTGCCGGCGCGCGGTTTATTTCATCCGCTAAGATAATATTAGCGAAGATTGGCCCTTTTTTAGTAGAAAATATTCCCTCCTTGAGATTGTAGATCAAGGTTCCGATGAGATCCGCGGGTAAAAGATCCGGGGTAAACTGGATCCTTTGGAATTTAGTATTTATACTGGCAGCCAGCGTTTTAATAGAGAGAGTCTTGGCTAATCCCGGCACCCCTTCCACCAGGATATGGCCATTGGCCAGCAACCCTACAAGCAATCTCTCAATCAAATACTTCTGGCCAACAATAACTTTCCCTATTTCAGCTGTAAGCGCTTGCAGGAATAAACTTTCTTTCTGGACTTTTTCGTTAATGGCGGTAAGATCTGTAATCATTTATTCCTCCCTTTTTTATGATTTTTGATTACTTAATTATATCTCTATAAAATATTTTTTTCAAATATAAAATCTCCAGTGGTGTAACAAACCTTACTGACTAACAATAGTAGGGTGGGTTTAAACCCACCCTACTATTGTTAGTCAAGGTTTAAACCCACCCTATTGTAATTGATAAAAGTCCGCAGGGTTTATTATAGTGTCATTATATACGCTGCAAGAAAGCATTCAAGGAGGATATAATCTGCAAAGGATTCGGAGGACAACCGGGTATATGTAATACTACCGGTAATATATCTTTTACCGCGCCTTCAACGTAAGGCAGCCATTCTTAAAATGATGGTATGATATTTTCTGATGGTCAACAGAGTTAAGCGTGCCGCTAACTACCGCAGAAATAGTTGTTTGAAGACCCAGCATTTTCATCGCGTTTATCCTATCTACTTTATCTACTTTAATTACCGGGAAGCTGAAGGCACCTGTTTACTTAAGTTCATCAGAAATCCGATACAAGACTCCAGCGCTAATTTCTGGTTGCGGTAATCCGAATTTACGCGCTGAAACCACAATATGCGTTTTATTATTGGTGACCTTTTTAAGCTTAAGCGTCACACCGGCACCGTTTACATTGGCATCAATAACTCCATTTTGTTTGTTTTGTGTCTTTATCTTACCTGCTTTCTGCAGTTGTTTTAGACCGATATCGTAGGCTAAATCCCAGGAAGCATCAAAATCGGCTTCTGCATAATCTTTACCGGCAAAAGTAAATACCGCAGCAACCGGTAAAGCCGCAACACTAGTAAGCATCATCACCCCATAAATTATCGCCCCCTGGATACCCGCTGCTTTTAAAGGCTCCGCCATAATTAAAACAGCAAGCTGCTGAACACTAGTAATATTTTTATATGTTTTTTTAAGATTGATATCGTATACTTTGATTACCGGAAGTTCCTTAACGCTATAATCCTTATTCACCACTCGCCCCATATGCAAATTAACCGCATCTATTTGAATAGCTATCTCTTTGGCTGGTTTTTGACCATCATTTTTCTTTTTATTCTTCTGATCTTCAATAATTTTCAGAGAATCAACATTGAGCTTGCCTTCCTTGTTCTTTGTAAGCCCTAATTCTTTTAAATCAATATCAAGCTGTTTCAAGTGAATCTTCCCCTTCAGCAATGCCCCCATATCACAGGTAACGCCAATCTTAGGGATATCAACTAGAATATCCCTAGAAAATCCCCTCGGGTTATACATCTTAAAGCCGGATATTCTGACTGACTGCTTGATAATACTTAATGATAATCCGCCAATATGCGTAGGGGCTCCAGTAACATTGCTTGCGACGCTGCCTATAAGCGATTTGACAAGAAAATCTCTAACCAAGCAAAATCCAAAGATAGCAACAATTATTAGAATAACAATCTTGATTTTCTTTTGCATTCAATACCCTCCCTTCTCCACGCGACAATATGACGGCTTAATTTTCCTGAACGCCTTTGTCGCCATTAACATAGGCATCGCGCCAAAACTTTGTGCCGTGCACCGTCGCTTGCAACGCCAGCCCATTCTCGGTAAGCTGATACACGCGTAATCCGGGCGCAACCGCTACCGCTCCGCTTACCGCTGCTCCTGCTCCGCCGCCTTTAGCGGCAGCATCTGCTTCAGCACCAAACTGCCAACCGCTATTTAAAAACTTATCAAGCACCGCCCAATCATCAAAAATAAATACTGTGCGGAAATCCTTCACTCCCAAACCAAAACCTACACCGCCCTGAGCCATACGCATGAATGTTTCCTTGCCAAAGATTCCGTTTTCGTGGACCACCCCTCTTCCGCCTGTAACACTGGCTAAAAGAAGGTTTACATTCAAACTCGTAAATACTGCATATCCTTTTGCGCGTAAGATCTCCCATCTTGCCCGAGGCTCTGCTTTATACAGGTCGCGCAAAACTTCATCCCGGCGATACCGAATATATGTACGCCATTCTCCTGCTGTTTGAGGCTTCATATTTACCTTATTTACATAACCCATTATATCCACTATCAATAATAGCAACAATACAAACACAAAAAGCTTTCTTTTCATAATCCCTCCCTGGCCAATTTTAAATTATTATTACTTCACGAGGACTACTAAATATTATTTTATCATAACGAATAAGAATAGATATAGATACTTAGCTGTATTGGACTTATTAAGCAAAATGAGTGGCCTCTGTGTAAACAGGCCTTGCGGAATTTCAGCGGTATTAGCATTAAATAGCCAGCTTTTTGTTGCTCTTTCTTAATATGATTGTACCCTCCCGGTTAACAAACTTATGCACCCTTTGCCGCGGGAATTTTTACCCGCAGAAGCAGACTTGTATTTTCGGGCCACGAAAGCAATATCCCGCGTGGTCATCCAATCG
>JAUYBI010000073.1 GCA_030693145.1 Candidatus Omnitrophota bacterium | reverse complement strand
ATAGAAGTCGGGATTACCATCCCTTTTTAACGGTGACTGTCACGTTTTTTGTGACTGTCACCGTTGGTGTTTTGGTTCAAAAATTCCTTGACTTTCTCCCCTTGCTCGCTATAATATCTGTTCAATGACTGAACAGCCGCAAACAGAAGAAACTCTCTTTATTTTCAAAGAGTTAGAAGCCAACCCAAATACTACTCAGCGGGATCTTTCCGCACGTCTAAACATCTCCTTAGGTAAAACTAACTATCTTTTACGTGAGCTTATTCTGAGGGGTTTTATTAAAGTAAAAAACTTCACCGGTAACCCCGGAAAACTAAGAAAAATCCATTATCTTCTAACCGAGAAAGGCCTGGAAGAGAAATTTAAACTTCTCCAGCATTTCTTACAAATAAAAGAGATAGAATACAATAAACTAAAACAGGAGATTGAGAAAATAGGGAAACCAGGGGACGTTTCTATTTTTCCCCGAGTCTAATGCAAGAAAAATAGACGCGTCCCCTAGATTTTAAAGAGAAACCCAAGTATTTGTTTTGTAACTACTGAGCATTAATGAGGTTACGTACACTGTCTACGATTCGTTGCGAGGAGCCGCAGGCGACGAAGCAATCTAATCAGGAGGAATAATGGAAAATCAACAATGCATCCAGGAAGATGAAATCGACATCCGGGAATACATCAACGTTATCATTAAAAGAAAAAAGTTTATCCTAGCTATATTCATAGTTTCCGTGGTTACGGCTGCCATCGTTAGCCTGCGGATGCCTAAAATTTATGAAATTACTTCTACTATTCAGCTGGGTAGCGTGAGTGAGTTATTAATTAAAAATGAAGATGCCAAATCAATTATGCTCAACCAAAATTCTCTCTCTTCCATAATTGATGACCTTAACCTTAAGATTCCTCTCGAAGGACTTCAAAAAGGCATTAAAATTAGTGATATAGGTGGCACTAATTTATTAAAAATAAAAATAACCTATCCCGGGGTTGATATGGCTCTTAAAATAAACGATGCTATCGTAAATCCACTGGTTGCTCAAGGGCAAATTGTGTATAAGGAGAGGGTGGCTATTATTAATGAGCGTTTAAAGGAATTATACGGAGCGATTAAGAATGCGGAAGAAGACATAACTAGGACGCAAAACCTGATTATAGGTATCCCCAGTTCTAAGGAAAGTTCTCAAGCAGAGGTATATTTAAGGACGATCATTTTACAAAATATACTTCCTAAATATGAAAATAATCTTACCGATCTTAGGAACCAAAGAAATGATTTGCAAATTTTACTGGTTAATTCCAAGGAATTTAAAATTTTTGACGCGCCAATCAAGCCTAAAAATCCCGTAGGGCCCAAGAAGCAGCAGAATGTGCTTATCGCGGGCATGCTTAGTTTAATGTTTGGCGTATTTTTAGCTTTCGTTCTGGAATTTTGGCAGAAAAGTAAAAAGTAAAAGCGTAAGTTTTTTGTTGTTCTCATTGACAATGAGAGTTATATATGATATTCTCTCATTAACAGTGAGAACATAAGGAGCCTGGGTGCAGAAGTCATTATTAAAAGAAATCATTCTTGAACAAGAAAAAGACCGTCAGGATATCGATGCTGGTATCCCCAGGGCAGCATTGAGCGTTGCTTTGAGGCATGCAACCTTGCCCCATGCGGTAGTTGTCTCAGGAGTACGCCGTTGTGGCAAGTCGACCCTGCTCAATCAGATTATCAGTGATCTCTATAAGAAAGGCGTATATTATTTTAATTTTGAAGATGAGCGCCTGGTAGATTTTAATGTTGAGGATTTTAATCATCTTTACGAGGTATTTTTGGAGTTGTATGGGGATAAAAAGGTTTTCTTTTTCGATGAGGTGCAGAACGTTCCCCAATGGGAAGTATTTGTGCGCCGGATGCAAGGCAAGGGATGCAAATTTTTTATCACCGGCTCGAATGCCTCGTTGTTGAGCAAGGAACTTGGCACAAAACTGACCGGCAGAAACGTTAATGTCGAATTATTCCCGTTCTCTTTTAGGGAATTTCTTTCCTTCAAGGGGTTCCAATTATCCAAGAATGGCCTATCTTTAACCTCAGAAAGAGCCGCGATCAAAAAGCATTTTGCCCAATATCTAAAACATGGAGGAATGCCGGAATATTTGAAGTATCAAGATACAACCCTCCTGAAGCGGGTATATGATGACATCCTTTACCGAGACATTGTGGCAAGATATGGTATCAAGCAGGTTAAGCCATTGCGGGAGCTTGGATTGTATCTTTTGAGTAATATTGGCGGAACATTTTCTTATAATAATCTTAAAAAAGTCCTCGGATTAGGCAGTATGAATACTATTAAGAGCTACGCGGATTTCTTGGAAAACAGCTACTTGATATTCCTGGTCAGCAAGTTTTCTTATTCTCTCAAACAGCAGTTTGTTTCCCTTAAGAAAATCTACTGTATCGACAATGGTTTGGCAGAAGCGGTGGCGTTCCAATTTTCCAAGAATAAAGGAAAGTTTTTAGAAAATCTGGTGTTTCTTGAGCTTAGGCGCAAGTTCCAGGAGATTTATTACTATAAGACTACAAATAATCTGGAAGTTGATTTCTTGATTAAGCCCGGCAGAAATGACCTGAAGCTTATTCAGGTTGCGGATAATTTGGATAATGAAAAGACAAGGCACAGAGAGCTCGCCGCGCTTGAAAAAGCCATGGATGAGCTTAAGTTGAAAACCGCGCTCATTCTAACTGAAGACACCGAAGAAAAGATTGCGTTAAAAGGCAAGGTTATAATGGTCAAGCCTATTTATAAGTGGCTGTTGGGAGATGGGGGAGAATAGGGGACGTTTCTATTTTTCCCCGAGTCTAATGCAAGAAAAATAGACGCGTCCCCTAGTTTTGAAAGAGAAAGCTGTAGTATTTGTTTTGTAACTACCTGACAATTATGAGATTACGTACACTGTCTATGAATCTATGAATAAAACTGAATTGAGGTTTATATTGCAAGAAGGCGAAGGGTACCGTATTGAGTTTAAGGAATCTTTGTCTGGGCTTGACCGTGAAATGGCCGCGTTTGCCAATGCTTCCGGCGGAAAGATCTTTGTAGGTGTCGCCGATGATAAGACCGTTAAAGGCGTTCGCATTACCAATGCGCTTAAGTCGCAGATTCAGGATATTGCTAATAATTGTCAACCGCCTGTTCGGTTGACATTTGATTCGTTTGATAATGTATTGATCATTGACGTGCATGAGGGAGAGGATAAGCCTTATAAATGTTCGGCTGGATTTTTCACACGAGTAGGCCCTAATGCTCAAAAGCTTGATCGCGATGAGATCGTGGCATTCATTAAGTCGGAAGGGAAAGTTCAGTTCGATGAAATGGTTTCCCGCAAATTTGATCCTCGTGTGCATTTTTCAAAAGATAAACTTGCGCGGTTTTTGAAATTGGCGCAGATACATTCAACCCTTAACCAGTCTGCTCTGCTGGTAAATCTTGGGGTGGCAGAGAAACAGCAAAGGCGGCTGATCTTTAACAATGCCGGAGTCCTGTTCTTTGCTAAACGGCTGGCGGATATTTATTTGCATACGGAAGTCACCTGCGCTCTTTATAAAGGGACGGATAAGGTCAGCGTTCTTGACAGAAAAGATTTTAATGAGGATATTTTAACTAACATAGACGAGACGATGATCTTTCTTAAACAACACATTCCCGTTCGCTATGAAATGACCGGTGGCCCTCGCCGCCGCGAGGTGATAGGACTTTCGCCGGTTGCGTTTGAGTTTACTTCTTTTGTGACGGCGATATTTAAGCGGCCCGGCCAAAGGGCCGGAGAAAAGGTCACTGAAAAGGTCACTGAAAAGGTCACTGGAAAGGTCACTGGAAATCAACAGAAGATTTTGCAGGCTATAAGCGAAAACCAGCACATAACATCGGTAGAATTATCTCGTATTGTCGGTATATCAGAGCGTAAAACTAAAGAAAACCTAAAAAAACTTAAAGATAAGAGGTTAATTCGACGTATCGGCGCCGACAAGGGTGGACATTGGGAAGTCAGCAAAACAGGGAACGTTTCTATTTTTTCCCGAGCCTAATGCAAGAAAAATAGACGCCTGCCTGCCGGCAGGCAGGCGTCCCCTAGTTTTGAAAGAGAAAGCTGTAGTATTTGTTTTGTAACTACCTAGCAATTATGAGATTACATACACTGTCTATGAAAGGCTGATTGAGATATGGCTTGAAATTTAGCTATAACTAAATTATAATACATATATGAACGGTGATAATTATTCAGAACTACAGATCAGGGAAGTGTTCCACTTAGAATTTCTGCGGTATTTCGGCCGGAAGGTTAGGCCTGCTTTTTATGCTTTAAAGGGTGGGGTTAACCTGCGCCTATTCTTTAACAGTATCCGTTATTCGGAGGATATGGATTTAGACGTTGAAAAAGTAGAGGTGGGTTGGCTTAAGGATTATGTCATGGGTATTTTGCAGATGCCGGCCTTTCAGGAGCACCTTTTGCCCTTCGGGATAAAACAAATTATCCCGCCGGCAATCGAGCGCGCCAAGCAGACGCAAACCACACAGCGTTTCAAAGTACATTTAATTACCTACGCTGACGTTAATCTTTTTACTAAGATTGAATTTTCTCGTAGGGGTATAATTGGAGAAGCCGTTGTGCAAACTCCCTTAGATTTTATTCTTAGGGCATATAAAATCGCGCCGGTGTTAGTTTCGCACTATGATCTCTATTCAGCGGTAATACAAAAAATAAAAGCTCTTGCCGGACGGTCTGTAATCCAGGCGCGAGATATTTTTGATTTATATTTATTGAATTCTCAATTTGTCCCGAACGGCGAGAAAAAGGCAATGCCGGTGGAAAAAGGGGTGTTTTCAAAGGCATACGAACATGTTTTTCAGGTAAAATTTGAAGTTTTCCGCGATACAGTTGTAGCTTATCTGTCCACTGAGGACCAAATGATACATGATCATCCATCCGTGTGGGAACAGATTCAGTTAAAAACAGCCGGTTTCATCGAGCAATTAGGTAAAAATTATGCGTAGACGGTCTCTTTTAGGGAATATTAAAAAACTCGGGGCTCCTGTATTTACTACTTTTGAGTTAACAACTTTCTCGGGAAAATCTTCGTCTGTGGTTATTCAGGGCTTGAATAACTTGGTAGAAGACGGGTTGATTATAAAAGTTTACAGAGGAATATGGGCACAGGTTGGCAATGAGCAATTAAGCCCTTACGCGGTTATTCCTTATTTGCTTCCGCGTCATCGTGCTTATGTATCTTTTATAAGCGCGCTGTATTTATATAATATAGTTGAACAAATTCCTCAAGTCATAACGCTTGCTTCTACATCTCATACAAAATTAATCAAGACGAAATTGGGGGTTTTTTCATTTCATCAATTGACCCCTAAGTTTTTTAAAGGTTTTGACTGGTATAAAGCCAGCCTGCCGGACAGGCAGGGAGGCGGTAAATTTCTGATTGCCGAACCTGAGAAGGCCTTGGTGGATAGTTTTTACTTGTCGGCTTGCAGAAAAAAACAATTCGGCTATTTCCCGGAGCTTTCTTTTCCGAGGTCATTTAGTTTTAACAAGGTTAAACAGTGGGCTTTGCGCATTCCCGATCCTAAAATACGCGCCCATGTTTTCAAGAAAATCGCGGCGATTAAACTGGGGGACGTTTCTATTTTTCCCCGAGTCTAATGCAAGAAAAATAGACGCGTCCCCTAGTTTTGAAAGAGAAAGCTGTAGTATTTGTTTTGTAACTGCCTGACAATTATGAAATTACGTACACTGTCTATGAGGCACATTTGAGATGAAAAAAATAACTTCGAAAAAGTTAAGTTCAATCCCTTTAGACATGAAAAGTTCGGATTATAAGAAATTTTTTAGTGAGATTAAAGATCGTATTGTTCAGGCGCGTTATGAAGCCTACCATTCTGTTAATAAAGAATTAATTTTGCTCTATTGGGATATTGGAAAGGGGATTGTTGAAAAGCAGAAGCGCTTGGGATGGGGCGATGCTGTTGTTGAGCAGTTGTCCGCCGATTTACAAAGGGAATTTGCCGGAGTTAAGGGGTTTTCCAAGGAAAGCCTCTGGCGGATGAAAAAACTTTATGAAACGTATCGAGCAACCCCAAAACTGTCAACACTGTTGACAGAATTATCCTGGTCGAATAATCTTCTTATTTTGAACAGGGCCCATACGGCTGAAGAAAGAGAGTTTTATTTAAAAACATGTATTAATGAGCGGTGGAGTTTTCGAGAGCTAGAGAGGCAGTTGGATTCCGCTTTGTTTGAACGGTATATGCTTTCCAAGAAGCCCCGAACGATTGTAGCTAAAACAAAGGAAAAGGATCCGTTAGTGTATTTTAAGAATGAATACTTGCTTGATTTTCTTGGCCTTCAGGATGGGTTTTTAGAGAAGGACTTGCGCAAGGCCATTGTTAGTAATTTGAGGCAATTTTTTCTTGAGTTTGGCAAAAACTTTACATTTGTTGGGGAAGAGTATCCGGTTGTTGTTGGTGGTGAGGATTTTAAGATTGACCTTGTTTTTTATCATCGCCAATTACGTTGTCTTGTGGCGGTGGAGCTTAAGATTGGCGCGTTTAAACCAGAGTATGTCGGTAAAATGCAGTTTTATCTTGAAGCGCTTGACCGTAAAATCAAACTCGAGCATGAGAACCCTTCGGTCGGGCTTATTTTGTGTAAAGACCATAACAAAGAGGTTGTCGAAATTGCGATGAGCCGGGCGGCTTCTCCGATGCAAGTTTCGCTTTATAAAACAGAGATCATCGATCAGCGATTATTGAAAAGACGGTTGCATAGTTTGCCATTACCTAAAGGGGATAAAATTGGGAAGCCATAGTATTTCTTTTGTAACTACCTGGCAATTATGAGATTACGTACACTGTCTATGATTATGGGGGTGGTTTTGGTTGCGACGGCGGGGTTTTGTTATCCGGCGGATGTGGTTCCTCTTTGCAACCAGGAATATTTTCCGGCGGCGCAAAAGGGCATTGCTCAGGCTAAAAAATCGATTCAACTGGTAATGTATCTGATTAGTTTTAACCAAGAAGATCAGCACTCAAAAGTTTCTCAGTTAATGGACGAGCTGATTAAGGCTAAACTCAGGGGCGTGGAGGTTAAGGTTATTTTGGATTATCAGAGCAGTTTTAGCAAAACCGCGACGCAGTCAAATTATAGAGCTTTCCGTTTTCTTAAGGACAATGGAATCGATGTTTATTTTGACGGCGCGAGAGTTTATACCCACAATAAAGCTATGGTCATTGATGAAAGGATAGTTATTTCCGGAAGCCACAACTGGTCTGACGCCGCGCTCACCAGCAATAATGAAACTTCATTTTTAATTAATTCTCCTAAATTAGCCAAACAGCTTTTAGATGAATTCTCGCGGATCAAGCTCTCCGGCCCGGAACTAGAAGAAGGTTCAGGAGTTAGTTTCCCTTGTTGGGCAATGGGAAAAAAAGGGGTTGTGCCGGAGATATTACGCAGGCGCAATGAAAGGGGTTTTGATATTTGGCTTTTGCTTTTAAGGGATTTTGATGGTAATGCCGGAGGCGTGGTAGATACAAATTACGAAGTGCTGGCTGAAGATCTAGGGTTGTTAAAGTATATGGATCGGCCAACTTATCGCACAGAGATAAACCGGCTGCTTCGGGTTTTAAATAAGTTATACAAATTAGTGGAGATAGATACTAAATTTAACCAGCCGATTAAAATAAGGCTGTTAAGAAAAGTAGAAGGAGAAAGTTTTAGTATCCCCAGAACCTATTGGGATTATGGCTGGGCGGATAGATTGAATATGGACGCCAAGGCGTGCCTTTTAATTAATTTAGCCGAGTTGGGGCGTAAACAACAATCTCTGGAGTGGATGCTCACTCGTTTGCAGATCGCGGAGAAGTATGGAATAGATAGGAGAGTGCTTTATTCGGGAATGAAGGCTCTAAGGGATTTTAATATAATTGATGTTAGATACAGCTCGATTGATGAGGGATATGAGAATAGGATGCCCTCAACAACCGTTTTCCTGGGATTATATGACATGCATGAATTCGAGCAAGGCCTAAAACGCCTTGAGGATGCCTATGGTAGAGGATTAATAACCAAAAGTAGGGAATATGCTTTCGTGGTTTTTAAGGGATATGACTTAAACGTGATTGAGATGATCGCCAGCTTTATTAATACTTATGGAGCAACTAAGGTGGATGAAGCTTTTAAGATAGTTGAGCAGAAAAGCCCGGATAATCCTAAAAGAACCTTCGGCTATGTAATCGGGATTTTAGATAAGATGAAAGCGGGAAAGTAAAATAGGGGACGTTTCTATTTTTCCCCGAGTCTAATGCAAGAAAAATAGACGCGTCCCCTAGATTTGAAAGAGAAAGCTGTAGTATTTGTTTTGTAACCACCTAGCGTTAATGGAATTACATACACTGTCTATGGATTTCTATCGGGAATGCAGGCTTTAAGGGATTTTAATATAATTGATGTTAAGGGCAGCCAGATTGACGCGGGGTATGAGAATAGAGCACCTTCCACAACAGTTTTTCTGGGGCTATATGATATGCGGGAATTTGAGCAAAACTTGGCGCGCCTTGAGGAGGCCTATGGCAGGGAATTAATAATTAAGAGCAGTGAGTACGCGATTGTGGTTTTTAAAGGTGATGATTTAGGAGTCATTGAGGAGATAGCTAAATTGATTAACATTAATGGCGCGGCTAATGTGGATAAGGCTTTTAAGATAGTTGAGCAGAAAAGCCCGGATAATCCTAAAAGAACCTTCGGCTATGTAATCGGGATTTTAGATAAGATGAAAGCGGGAAAGTAAAATAGGGGACGTTTCTATTTTTC
>JAUYBI010000070.1 GCA_030693145.1 Candidatus Omnitrophota bacterium | reverse complement strand
GAATCGGTATCTTTTTTGCCGCAAGGTGAACATATATTGTTTGTTGCTGATATGGAAGCGCTGGAGAAACGTTTGCAAAATTTATATGAAATCGTTGAGATAGAAGATACGCGTAAATTATTAGAAAAAGACGGCGGGGCGCTTACTGAGCACGAAGAGGAAACTGTTTCCCGCTCAATCGGGAAACGGGGACAGTCAATTGCTTCTATTTTTAAGGACGGCGGCAATCAGGATCCGCTTGGTATTAAAGATATTCTGCTATCGAGAGGGTTTAATTTGCAGGAGGCCGAGGTTATCCTTGAAGAAGTGCAGTATATTGTTGATAGATTGAAGCTTAAAATTTCAGCTAAAGAAAGAGAAGAGATTGTATTGAAGTTCAAGCGGTTCACTGTATGGGATTTTATAAAGACGAATAAGCGGATGTTTATTATGCATTACTTGCGGTGGTTTGGATTTGCTTTATTTGCAAGAATTTTCATTGCGCATAAAGATATTAGTATATTACTTGCGATGGTTAGTAGTATATTCATTTCCATTCTGTATTATAAAACAGTGGTATATAATTTTAGAAGATTATCGGGAGATTTGAGTGAGGGGCGAGGAAAGAAGTTGGCGGATTTGAGCCGAGTGAAAATCTTATGTAAAAGCGGCGTGCATATTGACTTATTCCGTGAAACTGTAGCGCATGAGCTGGTCCATTATTTAGGCACAGTTGGATTTATTAAACTCGATCTTTATTTGGCTTCAGCCATTGGAGAATATAGGATAAGGGAGTTAAATAAAGAAACGGAATTTAGTAGAGGTTATAACCAGTATTATCTGAAAGGATTAGAATTAGCCGATAAGGATGGTATGGAATTTCAAGAGAAAGAAGCAAATGAATTTTGCGGCATTAGAGGATTTAAAGAGAGAAGCATGAAAATTAAATATGTTTATCAGTGCATACTGGATAGGCTGGATTTTGTTGGTGATGGCTGGAAGGCGTATGCTTACGGTACTTTAATAAGTGGTATAGCCAGGAAGATTGCCGGTGCTGAGTTGGATAGCCAGAAGGGATGGGAGTATTTACGGTTAAGAGCGATGATGAAAGAATATGCTATAAATTCTCAAAATAAAAGGAACAACCCTATTTTTCAAGACGGCGGGAAATATTACTTGTCGAAAAATGGCATAAAATGTTATTTTACATATTTTGATGATGAAATAGAAAATAACAGTTTTAAAAAAGAGAATATTTTAAAGCAAATTAAGGAAATAAACAGATCAATCGGTTGGGAAAAATATAATATTGATACCGAAGTGGACTTTCTCAAGGGATATACTACTCGCATATTGGTAAAAAAATCCGATGGAAAGATTATAGGTTATTTAATTATGAACATGAAAGGCTATATTACATTTATGACGGTAAAACATGAATATCAAATGCAAGGAATCGGAAAAAAATTATTTTATGAGGCGGTTTTAGAAGCGCAAAAAGGAGGTTTAGGGTTTGTTTCTTTACATTATCCGGCTAATGGCGAACAAAAAGGATTTTATGAAAAACTTTTTAAAGAATTCCAAATTATCAAAAAAGCAGAAGAAGCTAATTTCTATCTTAATAAATACTCCGCGCAATATGTAGTTTTAGATATATCTAAATTTAGATTAAGAGGAATAAAGGAAACTGTTTCCCGCTCAATCGGGAAACGGGGGCAGCTAAGTGCCCCTATTCTTAAGGACGGTGGCGCCGCGGTAATAGGCGAAGATTTAGGGAGAAAAAGAGGAATGATCAAGGCATATAACACAAAAATCACCGAAGAATTATCTAAGGCTATTGAAGAAGCCGCAGAGAAACTTGCTAAGGTTGAAATTAAGAAGGCGGGTATTTTTGAAAAAGTCCCTGTTACGCGTAGTTTCTTAAGGAAAAACTCGGAATGGAATAGAAATAAGGGGAAGTGGTTAAATGACGTTATCGGAGCGCAGGAGCAGATATTGAATATAGCTGTTGCCAAGCAGGAAGAAGACAACCCGGATAATTATTATGATAATCAGGTGGCGTTAGCCGCTGAGAATATGGTGAAAGCCATGCTTTTATTCTTTCCGGGATATTTTGAACGTGTATACGGCAATGTGAGCGTAAAGGCTCAAGAAAGCGTGAAGGCAAATTTGGATTTTTATTTGAGGCTGATTGTCGCGGAAGGCGATAACTATGCGGAATTAGCAATTAATGGTTTTAAAGATAATGGCGAGCACCTGCAATTGTTACAAAAATCAACCGAAATATACGGGTCATTATTAAGAGAATTAGAAAAGGAATCTGGTAATATATTTGAAGTGAAAGTATTCGCGCAGGTTTTCTTACATATAAATAAGGTAAATGAACAAGAGAATAATAAATTATTCTACGAAAATATATCCGGCGGTGAGAAGGACGGCGGGGTGGTAACAAGGCAAATAAAAGCATTAGCTTATTGGATGGCGATGTCCATTGCCGTATCATCGATTTTATTTGGGCCTGCGATTATGTTTGCTAGTGTCGCAGGTTACACCGAGTCAATTTCTTCTTTGGATAAACTTATTCTCCTTTTCGAATACATACTGTTGATTGTGACAGGGATAATTGGAATAGGTTTTGTTGTGAGATGGCTTTATCGTTTCAACAAAGCAAAGATGGTTGCCGAGGTAGACAGAAATGTAAATCAAGATGATCGCTTAGGTGATATTGAGAAGCTCGCAAGTAAAATTAACGAAGATACGGTGGACAAAGAAACAAAGGCAGCTTTGGGCTGGAAAAGCAAGGTAAAGGAATTTATTCTAAAGATTCCTTATGTGATTTTATCTATGGCGCTTTTGTTCGGCAGTTCCTATGCCCTGGCTTTTCTTTATGGTTATGGATTAAGCCCCTGGGTTTTAAACGCGGTGATATTTATCGGCGGCGCAGGAGTTTTAATCGGCTTATTCTATTCGGTAGAAAATATAAGAGCATTGTCAGGGCAAGGCCGGGCAGGATTTTCTTTTGGCCTGGATAAGGAGCAAATTAAAACTTTAGAACCCAAGGAACGCTTAGCTTTAATCCAATTGGCAGACCAACTGTATTTTAGGAATCAGGTTCAGAAAATCCAGCCAAGTTTTATCGGCGCTATCAGAAATTTGGGCACGTTTAAAGGTATTATGCTTATGGCGGCAGGCGCTTTAATTGCGTATAGTTTTCCCGGCATAGATAATTGGTATATTTTAGCGGGAGCCATATTCGGCCTTATTCTACCGTATTTAGTTTCTGTAACCTACAATTTCTTTTGTTCATATATGAACCACTATAAATTCCGCAGTGAATTTGCGAAAGAGTATTTGAAGAACGAGAAAGCGCAGGAAGAATTAAGAGGCAAGGCCGGACAACTTGTATCCGGGAACAAGTTTCTCTTTCCTTTTAAGAATTTATGGTACGGTTTTTCTCTAAGGTTTCCCATAGCCGGCAGTATAATTATTTTTGCCTTAGCCAGAGGCCAGATGATTTTCTGGGGAGCGGTAGTGAGTTCCGCGCTAATGCCTTTTATCGGGCTTAATACTGCCGGTATTTCGATATTTGAGGTGGCAATGTATTTCTTTAATATTCTAGGGATCCGTGAGGGCTTTGAATTCAGCCTAAACTTAATGAATATATTTAATGATTGGCATCTTCTCCATACATTTGGAGATTTTTTTAGGTTGGCTATAATAGCTTATGGCTTGAGCGTACCGTTTTTATTTAACCAGATGATCAGAAGGCCCTGGCACAGCCCCGGTTTTCTTATCAAATGGATTTTTGCTCCTTTGGTTCCTTATGTAACTAAAGGTAATTTTTCCCGTTTTTGGACCAGTTTTTTCCACCTCTGGATTATTGATTTTGAAATTGGTGCAGTATTAAGAGGCGCAGGGGTATTAGCACAACATCCGCAACTGGATAACATAGGAAAGCCGTTAAATAACGTAGTCCAGTCGCTGGAGGGTAGGTGGGGAGTGATTGGGTGGGGAGGTTATGGTTTGGATGCCGTCACGCAGGTAACCGGGATTAATTTTTCTCAGGGGCTCCACAATATCTTAGGCGGCAAAGAAGACGTTAATGTCTGGAATAACGCATACTTTCTTTATCGAGTGATGAAATTTGACCCTTCGGTTATTGGGCGAATGCAAATCAGTGAGCCAGAGTTGGAGTTGCTATTGAAAGAGTTTAAAAACAAAGATATGGGCTTTAATATTTTTAATATTCCGGAAAGAAATCGCTGGGTTCGACAATATAGCGCGTTTCTTTTAGGTGAAAAAGGCACAGAGCAGGCGCAGGAGATTCTTATTAGGGCTTTAAATGATGGCGAAGACATAGTTGGGCAAAGGGCGGCAGCAGCTTCTCTGGGTAAATTCGCAGATTACAAAGCAGTAGAACCGCTGATTAATAATCTGCAAGCAGACTCAAGCGAGGAAAACATAATGGCTTTGATGGCAATTGATGACCCTCGGGCAGCAAGATTTTTTATTCAAGGCTTACAAAATAATGAAAAAATAGTACGCACTGTTAGCGCGCTGTGGTTAGGCCAGCATGGGGATCCACAGATAGCTTCCGCATTAATTCAAGCATTGAGGCAGGATAAGGGGTGGCGTTTTGAGATTCCTAATTTAGACGAAGACAAAAGTATAGAAGCAATAAAAAATATGAGCCCCGCTTATGCCGAAGCTATTGTTTTAGCTCAAATTAATGATCCAAATTCAATTGAACCGTTGCTTAAAATCGCGAGTTCTTCTGTTTCGCGGCAGGTAACGGAATTTAGCTTCGATTTATTAGAAGATTATCAATCAAGTAAAAAAGATTTTGAGGAGATAGAAAATAAAGCAAGTTCTTGGAATTGCCTAATGGCAGATAAAAGGGCCTTAGGGTTACTTCAGCGTATTCAAGCTAATAAGCAACTTCTCTGGATTGGGAAAGATAATAATTTTATTCCTATTTCTCGGGAAGCTGCAATGTTGATTTTAAAAGCAGAAAAGGATCTCCAAAACAATCAGCTACTTCTTGAAACTACTATCGATAAATGGCCGTTTTTGGAGATCGAAAAAGACAGAAAAGCTTTGTCTGCCTGTAAAGAGGCAAGTGCAATATCCCTAAATTTATTAGAGGATCTTGAGAATATCAAGTCAGAATTTAACTTTATAAAGAACGATGGACTTTATTCTTCATCTATACAAGCAGCTATGGTAGCTTTGGGTTTATTACAAGACTCCCGGGCGATCAATCCACTTATGGGGGCAGCATTAGAAGTTCCTTCTGCGGATATTCGAAAGACTGCGGCATACGCATTAGGGAATTTTAATGCGCCGGAGGTAGAAAATACTTTAGAACGAATGTTAAAAGATCGAGATGCTAACGTCAGGTCGACAGCAGCTGTATCTTTGGCGAAAGTTAGAGAGATGTCAAAAGAAGAAGTTTCGGAGCCTGTTAAAGATAAAGGCAAAGTTAGTGAAACCGGAACCGCAGGAGATAAAGACGGCACGAAAATAGAGTATTCTTTTACAATTTTAAAAACCGGTTTAAAAGATGAACGCCCGGAAATGCGTTATGCCGCTCTCAATTTATTTACAGATCAACTTGCAGATCCTATAATAAGAGAAGCTTTTATAGATCGTTTAAAATACGATAATGAACCATCTGTCCGAAGACAAGCAGCTATTAGCTTAGCCGGCATAGACGATTCGGAGGTTAGGGATGTTTTGAAGTCTGCTTTAAATGATCCGTATCCGCAGGTAAAAGCCGCGGCGATTTTATCACTGACTCCCAAGGCAGATTATGCTACAATGGAAACAATTAAACCATTTCTGGATGACCCGAATTTAGAGGTAAGCCGGGCAGCAGTATTGTCTATGGGCGCAAGATTACCGGATTTTTCCAAAAATATAGATTATCTTCTGCCGAAATTAAATTCCGATAAATGGCAGATCCGCCAGGCAACGCTTTATACATTGGGGGAAAATATAAATAAATTCCCGCAGTTAAAAGATCCGTTTTTAAAGATCGCCAAAGACAATACTCAGCCGCTTATATTTCAACAAAGCGCTTTGGCATCCTTATCTCAAATAAATGAGCCGGAAATAAAAGACCTCTTGGTGAGTAAGTTGAACCATCCTGATTGGCGGATGCGCCAGACATCGGCTTTTGGATTGGGTAATTTTAAGGATACGGATATTATCCCCTCGCTTAAGCCGCTTTTAAACGATAGACAGTGGCAGGTAAGGCAGGCAACAGTGGGTTCTTTGGGGAACTTTAATAATCCTCAAACCATAGATTATCTTATTCCGAAATTAAAAGACCCATCCTGGCAGGTGCGCCAGGCAACTATTTTGCCTTTAGCAAGCAATCTTAAAGCATTCCCTGGGTTAGAACAGCCGCTAATGAATACATTCCAAGACAAAAGTGAAGATTTATGGATGCGTCAGATAGCCGGGGCCTCGCTTAAAAATGCAGGGTATTCCGTGGGTTTTGATTTAGAGGGGATTAAGCCGTTGGAAAAGTCATTTGTGGTTTCTGTGTCGGGAGTTGGAGATGCTTTAGGGTTTAATTTTCTCACAGACAGGAATGATCCCGGTTGGTCAAGAAGAACAGTATTAGGGCAGGATTTTTCTAGACTTGAGGCAATGGGAACAGCTAAGATGTTTGAATATGATTGGTCTGGTAACCTGGATGATACGCGTATCTTTAACTCAGAGCAGAATCGTTTTAAAATGTCCGGAGATAATATTCGTGATGGGGCAAAAGCTTTCGGAGCGCAAAATATAGTTTTTCTATTAGATAGCGAAGGAAATAATGTAGCGTATCTTGGAATTCAAGATATAATTGAAAAAACTAAAGATCAAGGGTTGAAGATTAATATTATTAGTATTGGATCACCGTCTCCTTGGGCAACTTCAGGATTTTCAAAATTAGCGGATCTTAAAAATAATCCTGATGGAAGGATAAAATTCCAAAACTTTGCAGATATAAAAGATCCTATTTCTTGGTTGTCGATGCCATTTTTGAACTCCGATACCCGATATATTTCGGCAAGCCCAATACATGCAGGTTACTCTTCAAATCTTGATGTTAGACAAACCGTACTATCAAGGTCTACAGGAATGGATATTCCAATTACTTATTCCCGTATGGCATACGGCTCTATTTCCGATCAGTATTTTTCAGCGACTTATAAGATTCAGCAGATGAAGAGTGTTTATCCCTCTGGGATTACCTCTTATCAAACAAAGGAATGGTATACTTATCGTTCCGGGCAAGAATTAATACCTTCGAATTTATATAATACAATCAATCCGTTGCCACCGATGCGGACAAATTTACCTTCAATGCCAAGGGTGCCTAGTGGTGGAGGTATAGGAGGGGGCGCAGGTATAGGTAGGGGGCGCATATAAGGAGATAAAAACTATGTCAAAAAGATTAAAGTATCTGACAATTTTTCTTTTAATTTTTATTTTTTTTCAATTCTATAAATTTATCAAAATTCGGATTACTAATCTTGATTTACCCAAAGGAAAGATTGTGTTTAGTTCAGATTTACATGGGGACAGTGAAATTTATATAATGAACCTTAATGGCACTGAGTTGAGAAGGTTAACTCGGCATTCAATTTTTGGTACAACTCCTGATACATGGATAACAGATGCACGATCTTCATTTTCTCCTGATGGGGAAAATATTGTTTTTGATTCTAACCGAGATGACAAGGGGCCACGTAGGAAAATAACCCGTTATTCTGGATGGCTTGTTGGCGAAGAGAGTTTACCTACTTTTCTAGAGATTTACATTATGAATAGTAACGGCAGCAATCATACTCGTCTGACTTATAACCAAGTTAATAATTTTGCGCCTGTTTTTTCTTCCGATGGTAAAAGGATTCTATTCTCCGTGGTGCCGTCCATAAAAAATCCATTTTACGAACAAATCAAGATAATTAACCCCGATGGTACCGGCGAAAGAATTATCGCAAGCGGAAGGTTGATTAGCAGATCGGCTCGGTTTTCTCCGGATAGCAAGAAAGTATTTTTTGTAAGCCGTGGAGATCTTTATACAGTAGATATTAACACAGGCAATCTAATCAGGTTAACTCAATTCAATCTTCAGAATATTGAAGCTCCCGATGCAGTGGAAAGCTTGCTATATATTGAGGATTACGCAATATCTCCGGACGGCCAAAATATTACTTTAGTTACAAGAGAACGGAAATGCCTGCAATTTATACTATATTCAATGAAAGCGAATGGTTCGAATCTAAAAGAGATTTTTCGGTTAAATAACCCAAGTAATCTATTATATATAGCTATAATCGAAGATTTAAAATATTCTCCTGATGGACAAAAGGTTGCGTTAATTGCTGATTTTAATTTAGATAATAAATTATTTTATATCTTAGATCGTAACAACAATCTTACTTTCATTAAGAACTTGAACGATCTTGATATGGAAAGAGATTGTTTTATTTTCACTCCGGATAACAAGCGGATTATTTTTATTGTTGAATACCCCTATGGCTTATTCAATGATTGGTATGCGTGGGTAAAGTCTACAATCCATAATGTGACGGGTAATTTGGGTTATTCTATATTCAGGAGGCTTTTTACCGTGCCATTCGACAACAAATACCTGTGCATTATGGACATTGACGGGAGAAATTTCCGCAAAATTACCAAACTTCCCGTTGGCGCTGAATTTGGCCGAGATTTTATACACTGGGAGAAGTGAAAAAAATCTCCCCGATCCCCTCTTTTTCAAAGAGGGGGTGATTGATTAAAAAGGGGAGTTCTTGAAAGCTTTTCCCCCTTTAGTAAAGGGGGAAGAAGGGGGATTTAACCGGTAATGTTGCAATATAATAAAAACCTAAAACAATATTCCAGAGAATTAAGAAAAAATATGACCGATGCGGAGAAATTTCTTTGGTCGAAGATAAGAAATAAGCAATTAAAAGGTCATCAATTCTATAGGCAGAAGATAATTGGGAATTATATCGTTGATTTTTATTGTTCTAAAGCGAAATTGGTTATAGAACTTGACGGAGGGCAGCATTATAGCGCGATAGGCAAAGATAAGGATAAAGCAAGAGACGCTTATTTATCAAATCTAGGGATAAGAGTCGCGAGATTCTCAGATAGAGATATCTTTGAAAATGGCACTGGAGTGGTTGAGAAGATATGGAGTATGTTTTGATCTACAAAATCTCCCCGATCCCCTCTTTTTCAAAGAGGGGTGATTACTTGGGGGAGATATTAAGCGTAACCTATAGGTATTCTGTGGGTTTTGGGGCTGAAAAAAAGTGAAAAAGTTGAAAAAATACTTGACAAAGTGTCTTAATATTGTATACTTATGCTAGTATTTAAGAAAAGTAGTTTTTAAAAGTTTTTCTGAAGTTTATAATTTTCTAGTTAGGTAATTAAAAACAGCCACGGTTTTTAATTGAACTGAGGGTTTCGGTTTTTTGCCGAGTCAGTTCAATTAAAAAATCGTGGTTTTTTTATTGGCTATGCGCCGCGAGAAAAAAGGAGAAAATGTTGGAAAATAAACATCAGCACAGAAAAATTATAATATTCTTAATACTCCAATGCTTTTTATTCTCCGGGATTGGCTTAGCAAACTTAATCTCCGTAGTCAAAACCATCAATATTCCCTCCTCGTTTGGCAACATCAAAGAGGTGTTTGACATGCAGGATGCCACACTCCTTAATACGCAGAATACCAACACTAATATAGGTAAGACGATTATCCATATCCAGGATGCCCATTGTAATTATGAAGCCCAGAAAAACATGGCGCAGTTGTTGGATCATTTAGTCAAAGAGCAGAACCTTAAATTGATCATGGTTGAAGGCGGCAGCGGAAATGTCAACCTTGAGTTTTTGCGCAACTACGCTGATAAAGGAGCCCGGGAGAGTGTGGCGGATAAATACCTGAAGCTGGGGAAAATTTCCGGCGAGGAGTATTTAGATATTGTTTCCGACCACTCTCTTGACCTTTATGGGATCGAAGATGAGGCCTTGTATGAGGCGCATTTGGATGTTTTTCATCAAGTAGATGCCCTCAGGGACGAAGGGTTAAAATACTTGGAGGATTTAGCCAAAGTTGTCAGCGCTTTAAAACCGCGCATCTACAGCGAAGAAGTAAAATATTTAGAGAGCGCCAAGAAAAACTATGAGGATAAAACTTTATCTTTGGGAGAATACTGCGGCTATCTGAAGAATATCGCCGCTAATAAGGGTTTTGACCTTCAGAGTTATCCTTTTCTGAGCACCTTCGCCGAGCTTGCCCGGCTGGAAAAAGAGGTTGATTTTAAGCAGGCGGAAGCCCAGAGGAATGAGTTTATTAAAAGTTTAGCCAGCTTGCTTAATGAAAAGCAAGTAAAAACGGTGATTGATAAGAGCCAGGATTTTAAGGCGGGGAATGTCAGCCCACAGGAATATTATTCTTTTTTAAAAGACCTGGCGGCAAAGAAAAGAATAAACCTTGAGCAAAATTATCCTCAGCTGAGCGCCTATGTCCGCTACATCAATGAAAACAAAAAGATCGATGTCGCCCAGCTCTTAAAAGAAGTTGATTCTTTGGAAGAGAAAATAAAAGAGGCGCTTTTTGCCAACGCCGACCAGAAGAAATTGTATGAAATTTCAAAATTGCTTAGTGTGCTTAAGCGCGTGGTGAGTTTGGAGTTGACCCCCGAGGATTACGGGTATTTTCAGGCGAACCGGCCGGAGATGTCAACCGGTTCCTGGATGAGTTTTTTAAGCGCTAACTGCGCCAAATACAATTTAGCGCTGCAGCCGTCAGCCTCCGGAATAATCGATGAGAACTTGGGCAAATTTGAGGAATTTTATAAATTAGGCGCGGACCGCGAGCAGGCGTTTATTAAGAATATTGTTAAGAAAATGGATGAGTCCGGGGAAAAATTAGCCGTGTTTATCGCCGGCGGGTTTCACACCCCCGGAATGACGCAGATGTTTAAAGAAAAAGGCTACTCCTACGCGGTAGTAACGCCGTCGATTACCAAAAAAACCGACTCCAGCATTTATCTTTCCGTCTTAAGAGGCGAAAGAAAACCGCAGAGCGATAATAATATAGATGATGAAAGATGAAGGAGAAATAAAAAATGGAGATTAATAAAACAAGAGGAGGAAAAATGTTTAAACGTTTGTTAGGTAAAGGAATAGCTTTAGCGGTAGTTAGTATGGTGGCAGTTGGGATAGTTATGTTTAATGGTCTAACCGCAGGTTTTGCTTCGCCTAAAGCCGATTCGGTCAATGGCGTGGATACTTTAAGAACGCAAAGTCTAACTGAGCGGACAGATGATGTGGCAAAAATGTTTAGCTCTGGATTTATAAGTGCACCAGGAAAGGTTTTGGCGCATGATAAAATCTTTAAAGTAAAAGCAGCAAAAGCTTTTGTTGAGGGGCGGGCAGTGGAAATATTTGGGCATAATGCCGTAAATGATTTGGATAAGAGCGCATCCGAATTTATTGCAAAAAGCGGAGAGATTGACATTAATCAAGATGAGATAGTTCAAAAACTCACTTCTACTCGCAGCTTCCTGAATGACCAAATTTTTACTGATGAGTTTATTAATAGAGTGGTGTACGAAATATCTAAAATTGATGAAAATGATGGAAAAGAAGTACAAAAAGATAAAAAGAATGCGATGATTTTTTTAAATAGGGTTAAAGCGATCGCGGCGATTAAAAATGCGGATGAAAGGATTAAAAAAGCGCGAGAGACTTTAATTAATGACACAAGATTTGTGGTATTTCTTTTTGGTGAAAAAGGATTGGATCCTTATCTTTTTAATGTGGGTAATATTTTATCCAATGAGCATAGGGTATTGTTTGCGCACACTGGTACTTATGCCTATGCCGGAAGTGAAGCAATAGAGGGTGGGGCGCGGACTATTTATTCTTCTTTAGCTAGAATAAATGGTTTTAAAAATGAAGGCGCGCAGGGCGTTGAATTATATCAGGAGATGATGCTTCATGAGTTTATGGATATGGCGAGGGGCAAACATATTGACACATCTGCCGAGATAACCGCCAAGCTCAATGTTATAAACACCAAGATTGATGATAGCTACAATAATGTTGTAATTGAGGTTACCGAATCAGGCCCTGTTCTCGTAACCAATGATAAAGTAAAAATAGAGAAATTCCGCCTTGTCGATGACTTAGGGAGAAAAGATACTTTTGCAATTAAAGGTTCAAGTAAAATTCATCCCGGAGTGCCGAAAGGTGAGTTGCTTACTATAACTGTCGCTAAGGCAGATGTAGGTTCTATCGGTGGGCACGGAACCGCGCCTGGGATGATGCTTGAGGCGGTTGCGGAAATATGGATGAAAGCCGCGGAGAGAGGAGAAATCGTTGATTTCTTTATCACCAGGGTTGGCGATGATATATCAGTTACCATTACTCATAATAAGGGTAAAGATAACGAATACATTCACGAAAATATCTGGAATGGTTTTGTGCAGGGCGCAGTGGTAGCCAAGGATCATGGTTTTTATGGAGCCGGCCAGGATCTTTTAGCTGATGCGTTCTCCGGTAACGTAAGAGGCGCTGGCCCGAGTGTCGCTGAAATGGTAATTAGAGAACAAAAAGCGGAGGTCATGATTTTTGCCCAGGCAGATAAGACTGCTCCCGGAGCGTTTAATAAAGGCCTCTGGGATATTTTCTTTGGCACTAATACTACTTGGCGTCCGCTGGGTAGCGGAAATTCAAAAAGAGTGGAAGCAGGGATGTTGGATTTTGATTTTAATAATAGTGCTGGCAGACATATTAATTTTACATCTGCCGATTATGATGAGGCTGCTTGGTTTGGTGGTATTCCGGATAGATACACATATGATAATATTACTATAGACAAGGAAGATGTGGCGGCAGTAACAGCTCAAAGATTAGGGAAAATAGCGGGAGAATATGTAGGAAAAGATGATCCAATGATGATGATTAGATCGCAAAAGAAGTATCCTGCAGTAGGAGAAATTACCTCTCCATTTTTAAAAGGAGAATATTTTGTTCCTGGCTGGATGAGAGGTTCAAATAAAGGGCCTTTCTTTCCAGTATCATTAAAAGATGCAAGAATCGGTATTTATGATGGCCCTCCATTAATATCTATGTGGAGTTTCAATCTTAATAATGGAAGGTTGGAAGGTTTTTATGATTTGTTTGCGGCTAATCCCGCGATTCGCTATATCCAAGATCGGCGAGCAGCAGCAGCTGTAAGGCAATTAGAGGAAGGATTCGGTGAAATGGCGTTGAGATTAGGAGAGCAAGAAATAGAGTATCAAGAAGGCCCAAAGACAATTGAAAAGAGGCTTGCGGGCCGGTGGGAAAATTATGTATCTGAAGATAACGTAGAAATTGAAAAACAAAAAATTATAGATGCTAAGTTCACTGAAATAGGAAAAATTATTTCAGAGAAGAAAGGAAAAGCAGTGTTAGATTTAGCTAATGAATTAACTTGGGGCGCGAATTTAGCGCCGATTGCCAAGTCGTTTCCTTTAGATATAAACTTTGGAGTATCAGCTAAGGTAGCAGAAATAAATAACGTTAAACAAATTGAAGGTGAACCAGCAGCTCAGATTATTCTTTTAGAGCATGAAACATTGCTTAAAGAGAGCCCTGCGGGCATTATGGCTTTGCAGAATATACGTGAGCAGATTGGTCGAGGAGCTATAAAGATAGTTCTGCATATTAACCGCGATGATTTAAAACCAGAAGAAATAGAGAAGATCGTGGATGCAGATTTGGAAAAAATAGTTAAGATTAATGGAGGTTTTGGTGAAATAAATAGAAATACGTTTGACGCAGTAGTCGTGGGCACAAACCTAGGGAGAATAAGCAATGAACTTGGATTAAAGTTTAATAGTTCTATTGATCAGGTAATCGGCTCAGAAGAATACGTCAATCAGTTTAAAGATGGAACAGTAAAGAGAATAGTTATCGACCAGGCTAATAAAGAAGCGGGAACGTCAACTGCGATTTCAGTCGCTAAGGCTTTAAGATTAAGTCTGGAGCTTATTCTTGCGGATAAAGAAAATAAAGTAGTTTCCAGTGAAGAGGTGAATAAACTGGATAATCTTTTCTCTAAAGATGCAGCAGGTAATTTCCATGTAAAGGCAGGACAATCTGTAGGTGAAGTTGAAACTATAGTGGATAATTACAAAACAGCACTTGAAAAAGCGGTTATTTCAATTTAAATAATCTGCTAAATTAACCTATAAAAATCGGGGACGGGAGTTTTGCCGTCCCCGATTACAAACATAAAAATTAGCAGTTCTTTGTCTTTATAATTAATTAGCGCATGCATAAAAAAATCAAAAACTTATTTAAAAAAGGAGCAAAAATAAGAGGGACGGTTATATTTTGCGTAAAGGAGGATTGCGCTAAAGATTATGGTAAGCGTTAATTTTTCAGATATGATAAGTATGATAAAAAAGAGGAATGTTTTAATAAACCGGCACAGGAATACGTCTCTTGGGTTTAAGTTTTCCGCGAATAGCTTGATCCATTCGTTCAGCGGCGCTGCCTGGAATCCAGATTTCTCCGCATTGCTCGCACATCTGAACAGAGACATTTTCAAAAAGGTAAAACGCGCCTTCGACAAGGCGGTCAAGCGTTGTTTTTTTTCTGTGCAATTTCCCGCCACATTGCGCGCAAAGAGAATCTTTCATAGTATTTTCTCCCTTCTAGTCTTTGGATTTAACCATTTTTCTGGGTCTAACCAATGGACAGTTATGATATGAACAATAATTCCCACGGCACACAAAACATAAAGAGGTTCATTTTGACGAACATAACCGAGGATAAGACAACTGGGATAAGGCGAATCTTTAGGGTAAATTTCTATAATTTCACCGCTGTTAATTACTTCTTTAATCTTTTTAAGAGAAATATTTCGGCTATCACAGCGTTTTTGACAGTGCCTGGTAATTTGATATTTACCCGCATTAAGCTTTTCCCGAATTTGTTCGAGTATCTTCATTGGCTATACTTTTATTTGCATCGTTTAATTTGTAACTATAACATTAAGGCCATTGAATGTCAAGGATGTTTTAGGGGGTGTCATCTCCAAATTAAAAGTGCACTGTTTTTAAAGGGAGTTACAATTTAAAAGTGCACTGTTTTTTGTGCCATACTTGTAAGAAAAAGGAGGTTTACAAGTATGGCACAATTACAC
>JAUYBI010000061.1 GCA_030693145.1 Candidatus Omnitrophota bacterium | reverse complement strand
GGCTTCAAAACGCAAAATTAAAGAGTGCGAACCGGAACTAAACTCGGTTGCCACGAATAACAGAAAGTTAAAAGGCTCCTAAACTTAGCACTTAGTCATGAAATAGCTTGACACTCTCTAACATAACAGACGTAACAAGAGGCAAAATCTAACTGATAATTTTTTTATTATTTATTTCCTATCACTTCAGAAGCAGCTTTTCGGCAGGAAACGATGGTAAATAATGGGACCGTTTCTATTTATTCTTTTTACAAATCCCTGTCATCAATATGAAATTTATGGAGCATTCTGTGCACAATCGGCGAAAAGACAATTCCCATCACTGCGATAAATACCAGCCCGCTAAAAAGAGCATATCCGGAGACAAAAATTTTTGCACCAGTGTTAATCAGTGGATTAACCGGGCCCATTCCACCCAAAATCATCGATGCATTTAGTAACGCATCCACCCAATTAAAACCAGCGATCCAATGATATCCGGCGATACCAATGATCAAGGCGGATAAAATCAAAAGAATAGCCATTCCGATAAATATAAACAATCTTTTTATGAATACCGGAGCCGGAACTAATTTTTGGTGTTTTCGTTCAAACATATCTTACCTCCCACTGCATCTTTATTTCGTTTTCTTATACAATCCAATAAGCTCGGCTTGCCCTAATATGCGCCCTTCCATTGCTTTTTCTAATTCTTTCTTCGTTATGCCTTCGGTTAAATTCAGTTTCTTACCGAGAGCGTATATTTTAAAAAAATAACGGTGCGTTCCCGAAGGCGGGCATGGCCCACCATAGTCATTTCTGCCAAAATCGTTACGCCCTTGTTTTCCCGAGATGGTGTTTTCTTCTATGCGGTTAATCAGCGGAATATCAAAAACAACCCAATGGACCCACATCCCCATAGGCGCGTCAGGGTCGTCAACGATTAACGCTAAACTTTTCGCTTCTTTAGGTATATTTTCAATAATTAAGGCCGGACTTATATCTTCCCCCTGGCAAGTAAACTTCTTAGGAATAAATCCATTATGCCCAAACTCCGGGCTTGATATTTTCATACCCACACCCCCTTCTTCCGCGTTAGTAATTCCTAATGTCACAGGCATAAAAACTAATAATAAGATTAAAATTATCCTGCCAGTCATAAGAAATTTTACTCCTAAACAATGGAACCGTTTCTATTTATCAAAAACGGAGCATCCCCTGGTTTTGATTATACCGCCTAAAGTCCATTAGCTCAATAGAAAAAAAAACACCGAAGTATTGATCAATCTCTTCGGAATACGCTGAGGTGGTCACAAATTGTGGACACCTCCTCTTTCCTAAGCTGAAGATTATGAACTTGAAGCCCCAAAGCCAAGTATTTTCCTCTCTTTTTTACCCTCCGGCTCTAAAAGTTGCTTAATAGCTTGAAATACGATCGCGAACTGCTTATCGTATTTCTTCTCAATTCTTTCGATATCCCTCTTTAAAGCTACATAAGTTAAGGCTATCCTTCTTAAATTAACAAAAGCGCGCATAATTTGAATATTTACCAATACAGCCCTCCTACTGCGCAATACACTTGAAAGCATCGCAACGCCTTCTTGGGTAAAAGCATATGGCAGGTAACCACCTAAACTCCTTAATGATGGTATCACATTTTGTGATACCAGGATTTTTACTTCTTCGCCTGTAAGCTGAAACATAAAATCTGAGGGGAACCTTTCATGGTTCCTTTTTACCTGCTGCCTCAAGGCTATCGGTTTTACTTCATAGAGTGACGCCAGGTACTTATCCAACATAACTCTCTTACCTCTAATTAGAAATATCTTACTTTCTATTTTCTCTGCTAATATTAAATCTGTCATTTCACTTTCCTCCTTTCTATTCTAATAGACGCTCGAAAGGAGAAAATCTAACGGAATTATTTCAACAAAAAAGGCGCGGGGAAACTCCAGCGCCTTACGAAATAAATGGTATTTCTCCAACAAGCTGTTGGAGAAATAATCTAATTACTCCACACTTTTCCTTCCCTCCACATACTTACAAAAATCACAATCCTGGCCGCTTGCCGGTATTATATCGCTGATTAAGCACTTATGTATATCTAATATTCTACCCTCTATCCAACGATCATCCCCGGTATAAGGTATTATCTTGATATCAAAATCCAGCTTAGCCCCAAATTCATCCCTATCGGTCAATGCGTTACAATACACAAAATACCCCGTTGAAGATACATTAAAAGCATTCCTCCGGAACAACCACTGGTATATCTCCATCTGCCGCTTATAGGAGATCTGCCAATCCGCGTCTATATTCACCACTTCTTCCTTGGAAGTGCTCTTATAATCTACTATAAATAACTGGCCATCCGCAGAAACCCAAACATCATCTATACCTCCACAAAACAAAAGATTAGTCGGCACATGTAAATACTCTATCCCGCCATGCAACGCATCCCGCCAAGCATTAAGCTTTTCATGCTTAAAAGGAACAGCCTTAATGCCATTCATTTCCATAAGAGGATGGGTGGACTGTTTTTCTCTATAGATATCAAATTCTTTCTTCAGTAATTTATCTACCGCGGAGTTTAAAGTAAACGGATATCCTGGCGGCTGCCCTACACCTAATCTTCTATCTAAGTAAAAGCAACGCGGGCAATTCATGAATAATTCGATTTTTGAGCGGCTTAATCTAAAAGAAGATTTACTTTTAGGATCGAATAAATATTTAGTTTTTTTAGCAGTATAATATTTAGACATATATTCTTGAGCCCAATTCGTTTCTATTTATCGCTACTTAGTCTATTTCCGCTTCCTCAGCTTTTGTCTGGAGTATCCCCACCACATATTTATAGCTTCTTTTTGGGTTAGCTGTAGATTTTACGGAAACGACCTTAAAAGCTTCCTTAACCTGCTCAGCGCCATATTCATCTATTTTCTTGATAATATCTTCGATAACCTGAATATCATTGCCTTTAAAAACTATCTTCGCGTATCTTTCAGCTTCTTCAAAACGCCTCTTACCATATAACTCACTCACCCTTTGCTTGTCCTTCTCTAAAGTCTCCGGAGAATAAAGCCTGAACAATTTAAACACACTTGCTTCCCTGCGCCTAAAATTTTCCTCAGGAAGATAAGGGGAATAGTCAATCTCAAGTATATTTAGTTTTCTTAAAGATTGCATCCCCCTCCCGATCGTACCCCTGCTGACGTTAAAATCTTTGCTTAAACCGATTATATGATCGCGCCAAACATGCCCTTTCAAACCGCTTGTTTTAAAACGCGCGATAAAATAACAATAGCTCTCCTGTAATGAAAACTTCTTATTCCAGCCATATTTCCAATATTCATCCGGAATAGAAAAATACTCCTCCCGGGATAAGATATACGGACTCTGATTGGGATAATCCAATAATATCACGCAGGGGCCTTTTCCAGGCCTCGGGATACGACAAATAAGCTTATATTCTTTCTCAAGCCGCGTTAAAGATCTCATTATTTTATCCCGCGCTGAGACATAACTAAGTTTTTCATCATAACCTAATTCGTGGCTAAAAACCTTATAATCAACTTCTATTTTCCCTTCAGCATTACCGTTAAAGTCGCGCAATAAGAGGACATATACACCAAACGCACTTTCATCGTTATTTGTAAGCATACGCGGGCCTAAAGATGGAATCCTTAATAAATACTGATTCAACAGAACCGGCGGCTTTCTTTCTTCGTCAAGAATACTTGCCTCATAATCTATGGAGATCGAAGCAAAATCTCTCAGGAATTCTTTAGCTAGTTCTTTAGATCTGATTAGGCAAGACCCCTCCCAATTCCTTTTCAAAGAAGACATCGTCCAGTTGGCACTCCCCAAGATCACTATTTCTTCATCAATGATGATAACTTTGCTATGAGTAATTATAAAAACATTATCATAATATACCTCTATCCCATTCTTCTTTAAATATAGAAATAGGAAGTCATTCTTCGCTTCCCTTTCCCATGCTCCACTTCCCTTTCCCAGGTTATTATAGTTAATATTCTGGTCCAGGATGATCTTTACCTTAACTCCCCGCTTATTCGCGTTAATTAATTCATCAACTAATTGATTAACCGAAGAATTCTTTAATTTTTCATTAAAATTTACAAAATACATCATCATATATACTGAGCTCTTCGCATTCGCTAGAGCCTCTTTAACCTTAGGAAAATACTTATCCCCGCTTAAGTCTTCAACGAATGCCTGCGTCCCCATAACAGGGATTGTCCCCGCAGGTGACTGTCCCTGTACTTTTACAGTTTCCGCATAACAATAAAAAATCCTTGCGCTAGCCATAAACGCTAAAACAAGGATAATAAAAAGTACTATTTTAAAACAACGTTGTCTCATTTTGCCATCACTTCACTTTCTATGCCACCATATCCAGCTAAACAAATGCACGAAAAAATAATAAAGCGTCGCGAACCTAAAGTCATCCCTTTTTAAAATAGCGTAAAACTCTCTATCAACTTCTTTGCGCTTAACAAAGGCTCTTACCTCTTTACTGAATTGGTAGAATACATCATGAATTAAAGAAGCATAGTAGGTTTTGCTTTGACCAGTGTCAAAATTTAATACCGCCTCTGGTATTCCAATATAGATATCTTTTATTTTAAACTTAGGGCTGCATCCATCCCAAGCATACCCTTGGTAATTTGTTCCCTTTATCATAATCACGCCGTCCGGAGCCAGCTTAAACCATTCATTCTCAAATTCTCGCCCGGTTATTGAGGATTGATACCTATAATTTTCTCTAATGCAATAAATGTATACAGCCATTTAAATCACCCTCGTTATTCTAAGGCCAGCAGGGGCCGAAGCCTGCCTGCCGACAGGCAGGAATCTAAAATAACCTAGAAGTGTTCCCTAGTTTTTATCAATAGTCATTTGTATGAATTCTTTGAAATGAAATATGTAAGCACTTTCCAGTATACTTAGCAGATACTTTCCCGATTACAATGAGAAGCGTCTAATATGCTCGATCGATTCGGAAAACGTTTCTGAAGCCTTTGCTTTAACTTAGCGAAATAGCCGTCGCTATACGCATTCATGTCTACCCACAAACCACTCTCCCCGCTACCTTGGCCAAACTGCTCTGGGCTAACAACAAAAATGGTGCCATCATTTAAGACAAATTCTAAAGCGCCCCAACCGGTAGAATCATCTTTAGGGTTCCTCTCCCTAACTACAAGAATGCCTATTTTATTTGCCTGTTTAATAAATACTTTTTTGGTTGTATCCATATCGGACATCCTTTCTTACAAATAAACGGTACATCGTGTATCTACCCATTCTTAGATTATGGCTAAACAACTCGATATTGTCCTCTTCCAATGAAATCCAAATATCCTTTATCTCTTAAGAACTGCAATTGCTGCCGTATCTTATCTTTAACATACCTGTTGTTAGGATGCTTTTGCTTTAGATTATTTTCAAATGAATATATCTCATCAAGAGTAAATTCTTTTTTGGCCAACTGCTCAATACAATTCATTACATCAAGAATCCAACCTTTTGATTTTATATCTTTTTCTTCTCTTAAGAATAAGGTCTTCCGCCATTCCGCAAGCACTTTGTTTTTCGACTCAATTACCTTGTTTCTAACAAAGAATATTTTCCCTGCTTGTGGAATACTTTGTAATAAAATATTACACCCAATCCAACCCGCGCGGTCCGCAGTTGGAGCAAGCGGCTTCCGCTTTTCAATTATACTCGGAACAAAAAAGTGTTTCGGAATTACGAAAAGATTTATTACCTCTAATTTTTGTAAATCGTAGTTAAGTAAAAACAGGTTAGGATTATTGCAACTGCCAAGCCGCTTTATCATTGTCTTATAAGCCCCGTCAACGACTTTTGTTTTAAAATCAAGTTTATTACTTTTTAATTCAAACTCCTCCTGGCACTTAGCACATAAGAAATCAGCTACCGGCCTATTATTTTCAAGTTTTACAAAATTCGGTGTTCCACAATTTGGGCAATACCCTTGTCGATTGACCCAATCCTCTGTTAAAGATTTAGCCTTTTGAGACGGGCTTTTGTATCGCTCCGCAACCACTCTATTAAAACATAATGATAGGCTCATTTATCTATTCTTAAACTAATTTCCAAGAGGAATGCGAAATAGCCTCACCCCTATATCCAATTCTTTTTGCCAATCTTCTTAAAACAGTATAAATATGATTCTTACAGGGCCTCTCTTGATAATGTTTCCGCTCGTCACGCCAAAAATATTCTAAAACCATCTGCAAATCTTCTTTTTCATGGTTAGTCATCATAAATCACCTCATAAATAAATTCTTAAATTAGAGAATCTTATACTAGAAATAATTCTAATAATTCTGGAAACATCATACTTAATTAAGAATTGTATAATATATCCACCCTCTCCTGAAACTAAAATTTTTAAACATTTTAAAAGAACTACAGTAAATTAAGTGTCCACAGAATGCCTAAATAACAGCATGTTATAATAGCCTAACGTGTCCCTTTAGGGAGTGTCCCTTTATGCTATTTTTTTATTCCAATGTGAAAAAAGACGATTATTTTTACTATCTTCTTCTAAAATACTCATATTCTTACTATCATTAATAATCAAAAACCCACTAGAAGAATATATTTCGCCTTGAGAAGACATTTCTAATATGCTTTTTGGTAAAGCAATTGGAGACGATTCTTTCTCCTCAGTAACTTTAATAGTATACTTCCCAGCAAGATTATTAATACTGCCCTGTATTTCAATTTTTCTAATCTTATAGTTTGTTGTCGCTGGTGATGAAGTGGTAAATGCTCCCAATAATGAAATACGCCCCCAGTAACCAGAAGGCTCCTCTGCAATCCTTAAACTTTGCTCACCTTTGAATGTTTTATTTTCCATATCAAAAGTTACATTAACTTCTCCCCATTTTTCCATCACCCAAATACCAGAAACTTCGGAACTGGTAATTTTTACATTTTTTAAACAATAGGCGTCTGATTGCATAACTTTGAATTTATGAATTTTATTTGCTAAATCCATAACTTCATTTTCCTTAGTGCTTTCTTCTTTTAGAATTTTTTTGAGTTTATTTTTCGCAAATCCAATATTTTCGTGAACCTCAATTCCTTCATTACTTAATTTATCAGCCTTCTTTAATAATTCATCAGCCAAATCAGTAAAACCTTCATTTAAATATTTATAGGCTACATTAGCAAAAGCCAAAGTATTTTTCTTTTCTATGGCTTTCATATAGCTCATGACTCCATTGACTTTCATATCTAAATTAGAATATTCAACACCAATATTATTAAGAGCCATAACATTATCTTCTACGCTCAAAAGTTTTTTATAATGATAAATAGCCAAATCTTCTTTTTTCTCCAAGTTTCCATATTTGAATGCTAAATTAAAACGCAAACTTGTATTGACGGGATTTACATCCAACGCCTTCTCAGAGAAAATGATATACAAATAATCATCATTTTTTTTCTCAGCAATATTAATTAAATTAACGAATATGCTTTCAAGATTATCTTTAAATATTGAATCATTCACTAAGGCTAACAAAGTATCCATAGCTAAATCGAACTCATTCTCTTTTAAATAACACTTTGAAATCTGAATAAAACATTCAGTTTTCTCAGAACTTTTTTCCGTAAGAGACGCACATTGCTGAAGTAATTCTCTGGCGGTATCTTGCTTATCTGCAGTTGAATAACATGAAGCTAATTGTCGCCCAACTTCAAAATTTTTACTTTCTTCGAACATTTCTTCAAGTTTACTTAAAGCAAGAACATCTCCTAGAGAATACTTCCAATTCAAAATAAGCGAATCCCAAAAGATTCTGTTTTCCTCTTTAAGATTTTTTCTAATGTGATCTTGATATATATCATCTACTTTTGCTATATTCTTTTCACCATAAGCATCAAACATCTCTGAGTAAGAAAGTTTGTCTATTATTCTATCCTCTGCAATTTTATCTTCTTCTTTTTCATTGTTTTTTTGTTCTATAATAGATTGCGCAACAGTTTGTTCGCTTGGCTTTGCTCCTGATTTAATAGCTTGAATAATATCAGATAACTTTAATAAAGCTGTAGATAAATCATTCCTTCTAAAAGGGATAATTTCTTTATCCCCTTGCAATTCTGGAAATTTATAAATACCTTCTTCAACAAGCAGTATAACTTCCTTGCTTTTTCCTATAGCATAACCACTTTCCTGGATAACCCAATTAGAAGTCGTAAATAAAGGAGAGTTCTCTTTTTTCTTCTTAGTTATTGTTTTTTTAGAAAAAATATTCGAGAAAAATGGTAAAACTTGCTTATTTTCAGGGAGGGATGACAACTGCTGTATTTCTTGGTCAATGGTAAACAATCCAATAAAAATATCATTTTTTTCAATTCTTTCTCTTACTTTTAAAGAAACGGATTTATTTTGAGCCTTCTCACCAGTTACGCAAACTACTTCCCTTTCGGTGAGAAAGCTTATAATCTTATCTTTTAATCCTTGGTCATCATCAGCAAAACTATGCCCAACAAAGGCTTTCATTGCATTTTTCTTTCCTGTTTGTTGTATATTTTAAATTTTAGGGACATCATACTTAATTCCGAATTATGTAATGTGTCTCCGAAATTCCTCATCTATAAAAATAATATACCTTTCATTAGTCATGTTTGACACCTGATTTTGTATTACATACATTCAATATTTGCGTACTCGAAATGTAATTGCCTTCAGTTAACTGCTTGGCAGCATAAGCAATAAGACTAGCACGCTTTCTAATGAAAGTATCAAAATCACGTTGAATCTTTTCTTTGCGCTCTTCTAACAAATTAGTTTGTTCATAACCGCCATTAGCTAATTCAGCTACTGGAATAAGGTGTGAATTTAGCCTCTCGTGTACAATCTCTTCGGTTGCCCATTGGTATCGCTCTTTCAAATACAATAACGGTTCTTTTCTTCCTATAGACATATTGGTTGAATCAGAAATTAAAGCGCAATTCAAAGCAAGGTAGCTATTAATATTGGCTTCTTCCAATAATGCATCGGGAAATATGTGGTGATAATGACGCTCTCTAATATTATTTCTATCAATTTTATGACCAGTAGCAAAATCATAAGAACCCAACTTACAGGAAATCGCAAGAACCGCTTTACCTCTAATGGTATCTCGTTTTGGCCAAATGGCCGTAAGTAATTCATCTGAATCAGCAATAGGATACATCTTCCTATCAAAAATAGGGACATCTGCCTCAGTGTAAATATCTTGCGATTCTTTTTTTACTTTTGTAATAATTCTTTTTATTGCGATATAATCAACATAAGCATGGCTGGCAGCTGAATTCTCATAACGATCCGTAAAAAAAGCGGACCACAAGTACTTTTTAAGCAAAATTTCAAAGGCTCCGCGCTCATCGCCTTTCGGAGGAAAAAATGGAAATAGCGCAGCAATAACCGCTAATACGGCGTTGGTAGGCAATCGATCCCTATCAATAATTCCTTCATTAAAAAGAAACCGTGCCATTTCATTGAGCCCTGTTTCCATTTTAGCCCAATTATCAACCATTAAAGACTTGCCCATTTCCAATAAACCACGTTGATTCGGGAGTTTTTCTTGCAAAAGTGCCGAAGTATTTAAAATTAAATATGGAAGGTCAAAATAGTGTTTTACTTCAGGGTATTTATTATCAAAAGCATTCTGAAGATCGTGAAGTGATTGCCCCTTAACATTTTCAATTTCTGCAACAATAATATCATATGCCGTAAGAGGCTTAGCATTAGTATTCATGTTTATAAATACGTCAAGTGCTACTTCTTTCCTTGTTGATGTCGGCAAAGAAAGATAAGGCAGATTATAGTTTTTAACAATCGCTCGCAAATCTTTAACCTTGTCGCTGATACTTTTTTTCCAATTAAAAAAACCTTCTAACTGTTCCGGATTTGCAGGCTTTTTACTTCCAGCGGCTTGTTTTATCCAATTATCGATTTCAACCTGGATATCTTCTGGTCTTAAGAGGTCAGTTGGTATCATGCCACGCATTAAACATTCTTCAGGCGAATTACACCATAATGGATACTTACCGCCGTTTTTCTTTTCATAACGTCCACGACAGTAAACAAGTTGTTCATCACTTTCTTTTACGCCATAATTATCGAATTCAGGGATGTAGACGAAATATGTTTCCCATTCATAATTATTATGAAGCACACGCCAAATTGCCGTCAGCCGTTGTTGACCGTCAAGTAATTGCTCCAATACACGCCTATTAGGTTCCGGGGCCGTCTGAAGATTACGAGAAATGAATTGTTCTTTTTCTCCAACTTCAAGCACTAACGTAATGCCAAGCGGAAGATTCTGAGTGATAGTATTTAACAAGCTGCTGATTCTTCGCCAGTCCCACGCTTCATGACGCTGAAAACGAGGGAGAGTGATTTCCCCACGACAGATTTTACCGTACCAATCTTCTAGAATTCGATTGCGTGCTTGCATTATTAGAGAACCTCCTAAAATTAATAGGTTTCATATTCATGCATGATTACCCTTTCAAAAGCTGAAGAAACCTAACGTAGATTGCGGGTGGAAAAATCAAAATAGCAATTCCAAAAATAAAACTGGTAACCGCTTACATTTATTTTCACCTCATTATTTTTGAAAAACCCGAAACATACCTTAATTTTAAATCATAACTATTTATTAAAAATCCGATTCTGTGCCATTTTTATATACTCTTTACTCTTTTCGATTCCTATCCAATTTCTACCGAGTTTCTTTGCTATAAAAACGGTTGTTCCACTACCCAAAAAGGGATCGAGAACTAAATCGTCCTTGTTTGAAGAGGCGAGAATAATTCGCTTCAACATTTCTTCCGGCTTTTGGGTTGGGTGCAAAGCGCGGCCATCTTTACCCTTTAATCTTTCTTTCCCCTGCACTAAAGGTAATGCCCAGACATCTCTCATTTGTTTCAGCGTTCCGTCCTTTTGTTTTTCGGGATTTATTTTCTTTAATTCCTCATAGTTAAATATCCATTTTTTACCCTTCACGGCCCAAACTATAAACTCTGTTGAGTGAGTAAAAACTCTCCTTGTCATATTTGGCATTGCGTTTATTTTTTGCCACGTTATGACATTGTGTATTTTAAAATCTAATTGCTTTAGAACAATCATTACTTCCGCAATATTATGGTAAGAGCAAGAAATATAAATTGACCCATGTCCTTTTAGCACTTCATAACAAGCTCCGACCCATTTTCTAGTAAATTGAAGATATTCAGGAGCCGTCATTTTGTCCCATTCTTCATTTACCATGTACCAATCGCCTCCAGTTTTATTACCTTTCCATTTTAACCCATTGCCAGATAAATTATATGGCGGATCAGCAAATATTAAATCAACTGATTTTTTATCTATCTCATTATTCAAAATATCTATACAATCGCCGCTATAAATAAGATTTTTTTTCATAATATTAAGCAAACAAACTTTTTTGCCATGTTGAAATTGTGCTTGGAATTTTTTCTACCCATTTATTCACATCTATTGCTCCTATTGAATTAAACAATATTTCATCATACAATCTACTTAATTCTGAGTGCGGGAAAAATCTGCCTTTTTGTTTTATCTCAACAAGAGTTTTTAATAATTCAATAAAGCTCTGGATTGATAAGGGTATTATTTTTTGTTGTTTACCTTCGTATTCGTATTTAACCGAAACCCAAAATGTATTGAGGGTATCTCTATGTAAAGCCGGAGCGACAAAAAGACAATACGCGTGTTTATCTTTATTCCTTTCTTCAAAATCTCTTAAATGTCGCATAATTGGCTGCCCTTCGTTGTACCATTGATCTCTGCCAGTTAACATTGTTACTTCACAAATAGCATTAAAAGAAGCATAATAGCACTCGATATCCGGCTTACCCGCTGGCGCCGTAAAAGTAGGCTCATTATCGTCACCCACTGGATAATTTGGTTGTATTTTTAATGCATCGTTAAGTGCGTGAAATGCTAAAGCAGCATATTTTTCTAATGCAATTGGCTTGTCTTGCTCTTTGTAAATATTTTTTAAGATTTTAATATAATTAAGGATCTCTTTTGTATTTTGCGAGATTGCATGATTTCCTTGTTCTTGTAAATACCTTCTATACTCTCTAAAATCCTTAATCAATTTTTTTAAATCGCCTTCATTAAGCTTCTTATAATTTGCAATTTCCTTTTTTGGAACAAAAAGTTTCTTCTCATAGATTCGGATGTCTTTTATAAGCTCCCCTAAAATCTTATCTAATTTTACTTTTGTTTCCCAGGGCAGTTTTGGCTTAGTGATATTTGCAATATAATCTAAATATTCATCTTTGGTAGCAAACGACAGAGATTTCCCACTATCAAAAACTAACAAGTTTTTTATCTCAACCTGCCTTCTTTGTTCCAAATCTATATAAAAACCACCACCCCTTATGTACAAATATCTGGTTAATCTAAAATAACGAATAGCGTTATCACCATAATCCTTTAAATTATTAGACAACTTTTCAATCTCTCTGGTATTTTTACAGCCCAAAAAATTCCGGACAAATTGTTTTTTGTATTTCTCAAATATTCTCTTATGTTCCTGTTTATTCTTACCTTTTAATTCTGTTCTAAGTTTAATAATTTCATTAGCGTATTTTTCAATATTTTTATAACTAACCAAGGTCGGGACGAATAATGAAAATTCTTGCTTGCTAATACCTTTTGGTTCTTCTTCGTTGGCAATAGTCTTTTTGTTTACAGTATTTATCAAATGGAGCGTACCGATAAATGGTTTTATATCATAACCTTCGGCGAACCTATAATCATCATTATCAAGATTGGGGATTTGCCACTTGATAAAACTTCTAAAAAACATTTCGCCTAGATCATAGTCATCTTTAAGAAGTAAATGCCCCAAATCCGTAATACATACTTTCCCTTCTTTAATAGAAACCAGTCCTAACTTTTTGAGAGGATTTATTGATTGTCGCCCCCGCATAGCTGGATCTTCATAACCCTTAGTGTCAAAAATACCTTCTGCTTCCCTAAAGGATATTTCTTTATTGAGATCGTTTATTAGGTTAATTTGTTTAGGAGAAAGACCATTATAAAACTGCCTACTCCCATAACCATATTTTCTATACTTGATTAACAAGATTTGATATTTTTTCTGAGTTTCTAAATTCCACCCTTCGCCTTCAATATTCCTTAAAACAATCAGAAAATCCCTAAGTCTCTCTGGATTTCTAAGCGTTGTTGTTACTGACCAAGGTTTTTTCATAGTTTTAATTAGTCACCTTACAATAAAAAATTCTTTCAGCGTGTCCGTTAGTTTCGCTTTTTCCTGTTGTAAAAGCTTTGTAGTCTCGCTCGAATATTTCCACTTCCCCTTTGTTTTTTAAAATACGAATAAGCTCATTATCACTAATACGAGCATTGGAGCGTCCATTTTTTGACTCGCCAGTATTGTTATACGAAATTAAAATATGTTTGCAGTTTGCATTTCTTATCAAATCATCGAAAACTTTAGTAGCGCTTCGAAGGCAATAACTGCTCTTTAAATTTGATCTATCCATTTTTCCTGCTTTTCCGAAAACGGTTGGTTTTGTCCATCTGGCCAAATTCTCAAGCAGATGATATGCATCACAATATTGTCTTGAATTATATGGTGGATCTATATACAAGACATCGCAATTTATTTTTCTAATAAGTGTATTGGCATCCTCGTGAAAAACTTCATTATTACTGTTATTTTCCGAAACAATCTTTGGAATTAAAAGTTTCAAAGGCTGTACTGAATCTAGGATTTTTCTATACGCATCATAGTGACCCACGGTATTTGCTACTTTATCGGTTGCATATATTAACGAAGTAATCAAAGCATTTTTTTCCTCTTCGTTTTCAGTAATATCATCAATCTTTTCTCGGATTGCTCCGATTTTTCTAGCATTTTCTAAAGTAAAATAAGTATTTCCATAATGTTCAGAAAAATAATTATCTGATTTTGTATCAACGGAATTAAGATAGGTAATACTTTCTTCGAGTTTTTTCAAGTTAAGCTGTTTTGCAGAAAGAAAGGTACTAAGAGAAACATAATTACTTGTCAAAATATCATTTGAGATTACTTTAATATTTCTTTCATTAAATCTTTCTCCTACAACACCGGTCCCCGCGAAAATATCACAGAAGGAATTGAATCCATTACATTTCTCATTAACAATATCCTCGATAAAGCCTAATAGTTTATATTTATTGCCTAAAAATCTTCTATTTTGAATATTGAAATATCCAGCGGTTTCTCTCGCCCTTTGAGAAAAATAAACCTTATGGCTTTTTTGGGTTATTTGAGCGTATGCGGGAGAAGTGGTTTCAAAAACATCAAACAGTGAGTATTGAATACCATCAGATACGTACAGTTTACTATCTTGACTGTTTAATTTCTCGAAAAAGCTAAACTCTCCTTGTTCAGCGACAATAATAAAATCTATAACATTAATTCCCATTATTTTCCCAGCTTCAATAATCCTATTCACAATCTCTTTATCGTTTTCGCTTGGAGCAGGATTACCAGAAGGGTGATTATGAACTAAAACAACGCCGGCGGCTCTCAACTCTACAGCTAAGCCAAAGATTTCTCGTGGATGGACAAGACTTTTATCAAGTATTCCTATAGAAATAATCTCCTTTTTTAAAAGCACATTTCTTGCATTCAAATAAAAACAAACTAAATATTCCTTTTTTTTATCTACCAAATCCGAACTTAGCGAAATAACATTCTGTGCGGAAATAATGACATTTTCCTTTGGGACCGAATCCAAATAAAATCTTTTTACCAGTTCTAAAGCAGAAATAATTTGTAAGGCTTTTGCCTGACCAATTCCTTTAATTTCAAGAAGATCGTTAACAGTTAAATCTAAAAAATTAGCACCAAACTTTCTAATAATTTGCCCTGCTAATTCTTTAACATTCTTCCCTTTTATTCCGCTACCAAGCAAAATAGCTAACAGTTCACTTTTTGAAAGTGAATCCGGTCCTTTCTTAAGGAATTTTTCTCGCGGTCTATCGACTTTAGGAATATCTTTAATTCTAGGCATAATTCTTTAGCAAATAAAAAAACCTCCGCCCTATTTGAGCGAAGGTTTGAGTTATTTTAACGTGGCAGATTCCCCCTTCAAACATACCACACCTGACTTTCATTATTGATTTTACCATTCTATTTCACTCAGTCAATCATTATCTTTATATGTGTTTTATTGTACCATAAAATCGAAAAAAGAAAGCTAGATAAAGCACTCATTTCCCAGAAAAAACAGAAACGGTCCCTTTATTTCTTTTCTCCGACCTTTTATAAAACGACTGGGGCACTATAATCTGTCAGGCGTTCCGCCGTATAAATCCGGCGTCAAATCTGCCTGCCAATATTCCTTTGTTTCAACATCCATTATGGTAAGTTTACCCGACCAGCCAGCTCCGGTATCGATATTCCAAACATTACAAACGTGAATCGGTTGTAACGTGTTATAAAGCTCGGTAGTCGTGTGGCCGATAAATATGTCTTTGTACTTGCCTAATTGACATTTATGTCCGTCGACTTGCTTCTTCCACGCCATATCAAGGAGACTTCTATCCCAGACCAACACCTGCGCACTGTGACTGGAAAGCGATATATCCGGATTAAACCCGCCATGCACAAAAACCTGTTCGTCACGCTCGATCCAAAGTTGTCCGCCTTTTAAGAAATCAATGTGAGCCTGCGGCATGGGGCCGCCGTTATATGACGCCATTGTCCGGTCACCGCCCTGACTCGTCCATATCTTTGGCTTATCGCCGCGCAAAGCCCAGTCCAGAGCCCACATATCATGATTGCCGATGACCAGATCGCAGTGTTTAATTCTCAAAAGCTCATCAATACACCGCTTAACATCCGGATACCCATCGCATACATCCCCTAAAACGATTAAGCGGTCTTGCTTGTAATCAAATTTCGCGCGTTTAAAACACTGCATCAACGCCTTGTAAGCGCCATGAATGTCACCGATGACGTACGTCTTCACTCTTCGGCCCTTTGCCTGATTCCGCTAAACTTATCAATGACTTTGAAGAGGAGTTTTTCTCCGGAAAATTCTTTAGACAATATTCTTCCCTTCCTCTTTTAAGGTTTTTAGCAAATACTCCGCGTGATCTCTGCCTCTCTGCGGAAAGTGGTACAGATCCAAGTAAAGCTGGAGATCCGAAACAATGTTGTAGCCTTTTATCGTTTGGGTATCGAAAAATGCGGTATTTTTATAGTACGGTTTTATTAAATAAATATTACCGCCTTTCTTCAATTCTTTAAGGTCAAGAGACTGCCTTAAGTCCAGCGAAGCATTCTTGAATTTTTCAGCCGGCAAATAGCAATATATCGTTGGTGTATTTACGTAATGCGTAATAAAATTCGCGCCGGTATGAAGCGTTAGGGCGTACTTTTTGGATTCATTCTTGGCCGCGAAATATTCTTTTAAACGGTTTAAAATATCTTCACGAGCTGAGTAATAAAGATGCGCTTCATTAAGCTCAAATTTATAAACCTTGAGCCATTCCTCGAGTAACTCCTCTTTGTTTTGCAATACGTTATGAGCAAGCCTGCCGGAACGAATTCCGCCGACAAACCCCTTCGCGCGTAATGCGGATAAAACCACGGCCGCGCGCGCGCGACCTACGCCAAACTCTTTCTCAAAGTCTCTCGCGACCCACTTCCTGTCGGGTTGAGAAATCATGGCACGTATGATTATGTTGGCTTTATCACCCAAGAGTATTTTCATTGTAGTTACTCCCCTTTCTAAATGTCCATTGCTTCTAAATGTCCACTATTTAGTGGACGTTTACTATTAATGGACATTTAACCATGATTCAATCCAGAGTCAATATAAATATTACGCCCGCATGCATAAAGCGACAATCAATGAGACGCCCGCAATGACACCATACAAGATCCTTCGCTGGCGCTCAGGATGACGGGATGACACAGCTTAAATGACACCAAAGAACAGTACTTATTTTACACTATCGAGGATAGTCTTTGGCTGTACTTACCAGAGAAAGGATTTTGTAGAAATCAGGCTACTTGCAGAGAAGGATTATTTTTAGAAGCTTTAGGAAAGGAAATCTTTAGGGATCTTCCTAAAGTAGTAGCAAGGCGGAGTAAGGTACCCAGCGTCAAGTTACTCCCCTCTCCGGTTTCTATTTGGGATATAAACTGCTGGGAAACCCCGAGTTTTTTCGCAAGATCCGCCTGATTCATGTGCTTATCTTCCCTAAGCTCGGCAATTCTCTGAGCTAAAGCTACCTTGGCACATTCAAGTTCATAGAGCCGCTTAAACTTAGGATTTTTAAGCTGTTCTTTTAAATCAATATCAACATTCTCTAATCGGATTCTTTTCATAAATCACCTCACAATTCCAGTCTTTCTTGATTGGTTCCACAGGCCTCTGTTTCAATTTTTCTTTTTATACATAAACGTAAATCATTCTCCGGAACCTTTTTCACATGTTTTTTAATCGCATGAACCAATATCGCTCTATCGCGTAAATAAAAAAAGTAGAAAATCCTGTTATCTTTAGGCCGCAATTCATATATGCCATCTTCTAAATAATCTGCCATTGGCCTTCGCAGATTGTTTCCCTGCTCCTTTAATTCTCTGATATAGGCGTATACTTTTGTTTGTTCTTTCTGTGTCAAAGAATGGATAAATTCTTTAACCGGCTTACAGCCGTCTTTATCTACAAAATAACATACGCCCTTCAACCTATCTTGTTCCATTTAAAGTATACAAGTTATAACTTGTATTGTCAAGTATATTCCTGTAGTTTTTTCTGTCATCTTGCCCTCCTTTCTACTCTAATAGACGAAAGGAATGGTAAAATCTAACAGGAATTCTTCTAACACTATTTAAATTCCTCTCGTATTGGTAGTCTCAACGCGTTGGCATCAGGAAGTTTTCCGGTCAAATATTTAGGCAGTTTGTTAGTAAGATAGTATTCGGCAACTCCCACGGGCTTTTTGGTGCTACGCAAGGCATACTCAACCACGATATTATCCTTAGCGGCGCATAGAATAATGCCTATTGACGGATTTTCATCTTTCAGCTTTACTTGTTCATCCAATAGCTGTAGGTAAAAATCCATCTTACCGGCATATTCGGGCTCAAACTTACCAGTCTTAAGCTCAATTGCCACAAGGCATTTCAATAGACGGTTAAAAAAACAAAAGGTCAATGAAATATTCGTTGTTTCCCAGCGTTAGCCGGTATTGACTCCCAAGAAATGAAAATCCCTTACCCAGCTCAAGCATAAAGCGCTTAATTTTTTCAACAAGGCGGCGTTCTAACTCCCGCTCAACCACGGATTTTGTAATATCAAGAAAATCAAGGTTATAAACGCTTTTTATGGATTCATCCGCCTGTTCATGAAGATGAACCGGGAGAGCTTTTGAAAAATTATGCTGTTTCGGCATGCTTTTTTGATAATAATAAGCGCCCGCTTTAATCTGATTAAGAAGCACATTGCGGCTCCATCCCATTTCCGCTGTAGTACGAATATAGTACTCTCGCTCTTTAGCATCTTTAACCATCTGCATTATGACAATATTCTGTCCCCATGGAATTTCTCGCACAAGCTGTGCGAGTTTCAGGCTATCTTTGTACTTAAGATATAAAAGCCTCATCCGCCATAAATTTTGCACGGAAAAACCTACCACGCCATTAAATTCTGCGGCTAAATCAAAGGCAAGCCTTTCAACTACCGCATCTCCCCACTTATATTTTTTCTGCCTCTTTACGATAGTTCTGCCGATATCCCAATATAACTTTATAAGCTCTTTATTGACCGACCTAATCGCCTGAATCCGTGCTATAACAATGCGCGATTTAATCTCATTCAAGAAATTGACATATTCTTTGCCTATTGAATTCTTCATTCCCCTCTTCTCCTTTCTTGCGTTATTATTATTTTCTTACTATAACAGACGCGAAAAAAGGCAAAATCTAACAAGAATTCTTTAGCGTATGATAAAGCGAAAATCAAGGGGACGGTTCTATTTTTTAGCCCAATAATTCTTAAAAAATAGAACCGTCCCCTTGCAAAAAGTCAGGGATAGTTCCTATTTAGTATCACTACTGTCCCAACGTTTTTAAACTAATTTGCGTAACTAATTGATTTCATTATGCTAATGACGCAAAAACTTTTAATCGATTTCAATTCCATCTCGTGTTATTTTGGTGCTTTGACTATCAAAGGAGCGCCAAATGA
>JAUYBI010000060.1 GCA_030693145.1 Candidatus Omnitrophota bacterium | reverse complement strand
TAAACGGACGGCGAAATTTGTGCAATATGCCGTAGCCGCTGCCAAGCAGGTAATAGAATCCTCCGGGCTGAATTTAGATCAGGAAGATAGAAATCGGATCGGCGTAATTATCGGCTCAGGCATCGGTAGTTTACATACTATTGAGGAAGAGCATAAGGTTCTGTTGAGTAAGGGGCCTTCCAGGCTTTCCCCGTTTCTTATTCCGATGCTTATCGTGAATGAAGCAAGCGGTTTAGTGGCTATTGTTCACGGGTTAAAGGGGCCAAATTTATGCATTGCTACTGCCTGCGCTTCAGGTTCGCATGCTATCGGGGATGCGTACCGGTCCATTCTTTACGGTGATGCCGATGTGATCGTTACCGGAGGCACAGAAGGTTGTGTTGTTGCTACTGCTGTCGGTGGTTTTTGCGCTTTGAAGGCTCTTTCCACCAGGAATGACGCTCCGAAAAGGGCAAGCCGGCCGTTTGACCGCGACCGGGATGGTTTTGTTATGGCGGAAGGGTGTGGTTTAGTAGTGTTAGAGAGCTTAGAGCACGCGCAAAAAAGAAAGGCTAATATTATTGCTGAGATTGTTGGTTTTGGCATGACCTGCGATGCTTACCATATCACTGCGCCTGATCCTGACGGGCAGGGGGCGGCTGCGGCGATGATCATGGCGATGAAAGACGCGCAGATGAATCCGGAGCAGATCAATTATATAAATGCTCACGGTACTTCCACTAAGCTTAATGATAAAATCGAAACTTTATCCATGAAGAAGGCATTTGGACAGCACAGTAAGAAGGTTATGGTTTCTTCGACAAAATCCGTGACTGGGCATCTTTTAGGTGCGGCCGGGGGCGTAGAATTTATCGCCTGTTGTTTGGCAATTAAAGACGGAGTTGTTCCTCCTACCATTAATTATGAGCACCCTGATCCGGAGTGTGATTTGGATTACGTGCCGAATATCGCGCGTAAGGCTGAAGTTAACGCCTGCATGTCTAACTCTCTAGGGTTTGGCGGACACAACGCCTCTCTGATTGTAAAGAAATTTAAAGGATAGAATAAAGGGGACGGTTCTGTTTTTTTACTATTTTTTAGAATATTAAAAAATAGAACCGTCCCCGTGTTTTTAAAATGCCTTATACTATCGCGGAAAAAATCCTATTAAAGCATTCCGGCCAAAAGTCAATTGCGCCGGGAGAGTTTATCGAGGCGGAGGTGGATGTCGCCTTGGCCAACGATATTACCGCGCCTCTGGCAATCTCTGAATTTAAAAAATCCGGTTTTAAGCAGGTATTTAATAAAAATAAAATTGTTTTAGTTCCGGATCATTTTGCTCCGGCTAAAGATTTAAAGAGCGCCAATCAATGTAAGATCCTGGCGGATTTTGCCAAAGAGCAAGGGATTAAGAATTATTTTGAAATTGGACAGATGGGGATTGAACACGCGCTCTTACCGGAAAAAGGGATTGTTTTGCCCGGAGATTTAATTATCGGCGCGGATTCGCACACCTGTACTTACGGAGCCCTTGGCGCTTATGCCACCGGAATGGGCTCTACGGATTTAGCCCGCGCGTATATTGACGGTAAATGCTGGTTAAAGGTTCCGGCGAGTTTAAAATTTATTTATCAAGGCAAACTGAATAAATGGGTAGGCGGTAAAGATTTAATTCTTTTTACAATTGGCCAGATTGGTGTTGATGGCGCCTTATATAAGGTAATGGAATTTTGCGGCCCGGTAATTAAGCAATTGGGGATGGATGATCGTTTTTCCATTTGCAATATGGCTATTGAAGCGGGGGCAAGGGCGGGAATAATCGCGCCGGATGCAATTACTAAGAAATTTATCGCGGGTTTTAAACGTAAATCTAAGTTTTATCAATCCGACCCGGATGCTGTTTATGAAAAAACATATACTTGGGATATCAGTAAATTAGAGCCGCTGGTTGCTTGTCCGCATCTTCCCAGTAACGTTAAGCCGGTGAGTAGCTTAAAAGAGATTAAGGTTGATCAGGTAGTTATCGGTTCATGCACTAACGGCCGGATATCGGATTTACGCATCGCGGCGGGTTTATTAAAAGGAAAGAAGGCCGCCTCAGGGGTGAAATTAATTATTTTCCCCGCGACGCAAAAAATTTATCTGCAAGCGGTAAAAGAAGGATTAGCGGAGATTTTCGTTAAGGCGGGCGGAGTTTTTTCAACCCCGACCTGCGGGCCATGTTTAGGCGGGCATATGGGGGTTTTAGCTGAAGGTGAGGTGGCGATTGCTACGACTAACCGGAATTTTCTAGGCAGAATGGGCAGCCCTAAATCTTTCGTGTATCTGTCTAATCCGGCAGTAGCCGCAGCAAGCGCGATTACGGGGAGAATTACGCATCCGAAAGAAATTGTCATTGCGGGTTTAAAGGTTAAAAATTGATTATCAAAGACGCAGAGGCCTCACAAAAGAACACAGAATTAACTACATTAACTGGTATTGTTTTCTAAAAAATAACAACAATTTTTAACCTTTAAGCCCATTGCGAGGAGCGCCTGCCTACCGGCAGGCAGGTAGCGACGAAGCAATCTTAAAAGTTATCGTTCATAGTTGTAGGGGAGGTTTTAACCTCCCCTGCTCGGAGAAGAGCATATGATCATAAAAGGCAAAGTCCATAAATTTAGCGATAATATTAATACCGATGATATCATCGCGGCTAAATACCTGGTTTCTAGCGACGCGCAGGAATTGGGCAAGCACTGTATGGAAACGATCAGCCCGGATTTTTCGCAAAAGGTCAGCCCCGGAGATATAATTGTCGCCGGAAGAAATTTTGGCTGCGGTTCAAGCCGGGAGCATGCGCCACTGGCGATTAAGGGGTGCGGAGTTTCGGCGGTAATTGCCAAGAGCTTTGCCGCCATTTTCTTTAGAAACGCTATCAATATCGGCTTGCCGTTCTTAGAGTCGCTGGATGTGGACAAGATTAATGATGGCGATGTAATTGAAGTAGATTTAACTAGCGGAGTAATTAAAAATATAACCCAGGATAAAAATTATAAAACGCAGGCCTTCCCGGAATTCCTTCAGCAGATTGTTGCCAGCGGCGGCCTGATCAATTATATTAAAAAACAAAAGGTATAGCATAATGGTGGCGTTTCTATTTTTTAGAATAATGGGGACGGTTCTATTTTTTACTATTTTTTAAATAAGAAAAAATAGAACCGTCCCCTTGATTTTAAGGAGATAACAAAATGTATAAGATAGCAGTAATACCGGGAGATGGCACAGGTCCTGAAGTAGTCCATGAGGGGCTAAAGGTTTTAGAAGCGGCCAGCAAGAAGTTCAGCTTTCAATATGAAACCAAGAGCTTTGATTTCAGCGGCCAAAGGTATTTAAAGACGGGCAAGCTCGTGGACGACCAGGATGTGCTGGAGTTAAAGAAATATTCCGCGATTTATCTGGGGGCAGTAGGGGATCCTGAAGTTAAGCCGGGTGTTATTGAAACCGGCGTATTGCTTAAGCTAAGGTTTGCCCTGGATCAATATATTAACCTGCGTCCGGTCAAACTTTACAATTCTAATTTTTGCCCGCTTAAAGACAAAAAACCGGAAGATATTGATTTTGTAGTCGTGCGTGAAAACTCCGAAGGCCTGTATAAAGGTATGGGAGAGTTTAAAGACAAAGGCACGGCTAATGAAGTAGCGACCCAGATTTCCTATAATACCCGTAAGGGAGTTGAGCGCTGTATTCGCTATGCTTTTGAGTACACGCGCAAGCGCAATAAGAGAAAAAAGCTGACCCTTTGCGGCAAAACCAATGTTTTGACCTTCGCCTGGGACCTTTGGCAGCGGACATTCAATGAAGTAGCTAAGGAATATCCGGATGTAACCACGGATTATGCCCATGTAGACGCAACGACGATGTGGTTTGTGAAAAATCCCGAATGGTTTGATGTCATTGTGACGGACAATATGTTCGGCGATATTATTACGGATTTAGGCGCAATGATCCAGGGTGGTATGGGCATCGCTGCCGGAGGAAATATTAATCCCCAGGGAGTTTCCATGTTTGAACCTATCGGCGGAAGCGCGCCAAAATATACCGGTAAAAATGTAATCAACCCGTTAGCCGCGATTTGCGCAGCTGGGATGATGTTGGAGAGCTTGGGAGAGATTGAAGCTGGGAAGGCAATTGAGAACGCGGTTATTGGATTAGTAAGTAAGAATCTGAAATCACTTGCCGCCGGTAAAATGGGATATTCGACCACTGAAGTCGGCGATCTCGTAGTTAAGAATCTATAATTTGTGAAAAATGGGGACGGTTCTGTTTTTCTATTTGACTAGATTAAGCAGGTGATGTTTAAACCTCTCTAGATTAAGCAAACCCTGCCTAGATTAAGCAGGTGATGTTTAACCTCTCTAGATTAAGCAAAACCTCTCTAGATTAAGCAAAACCTCCCTAGATTAAGTAGGGGAGGTTTAAACCTCCCCTACTATTTAAAGTTAGTTTGGTAGGAATAGAACCGTTACCATTATTTTCTCGCAATGACTAGAAGAGAGGTAGAGTAAGATGAAAAAATATAATGTGGCGGTAATCGGAGCAGGGGTGGTGGGAATTGAGATGCTGCGGGTTTTAAAACAGCGGAATTTTCCCGTGAATACCTTAAAAGTTTTTGCCCGTTCAGCCCGCGATATCAATGTTGATGGCCAGGTTTATGCGGTTGAACCGATTACCCCGGATGGTTTTAACGGGATGGATATTGCCTTATTTGCCGGGACTGAGGGAGAAAAGGGGGCCGCGGTAACTTATGCCGCGGAAGCGGTAAAAAGGGGAGCAGTAGTTATTGATAATGGCGCTGATTTTCGTATGGACCCAAAAGTTCCCCTGGTTGTTCCCGAAGTTAACGCCGCCGATGTTAAAAAACATAAAGGAATTATTGCTAATCCTAATTGTTCGACCATCCAGATGGTGGTAGCTTTAAATCCTATTCATAAGAAGGTAGGAATTAAAAAAATTATCGTTACTACTCTGCAAGCTGCAAGCGGAGCCGGGAAGGGGGCGGTTGAGCAATTAAAAGAGGAATCCAGTTTAATTGCGCAGGGAGGATTTGAAAATATCCAAGTTAACGCCGTAAATAAATCTATGCCTCAGCAGTTAGCTTATAACTGTTTTCCGCATATCGGCAGTTTTGTTGAAGGCGATTATACCAATGAAGAGTGGAAACTGGTCAAGGAAACACACAAAATTATGCATGCGCCGAAGATTAAAATTTCGGCAACCACTGTGCGCGTTCCGGTCAGGACCGGGCATTCTGAATCTGTTTATATTGAAACTGTCAAGCCCTTAACTGCCGAGCAAGCCAGGAAAATTTTAGCCAAGGCTCCGGGCGTTGTGCTTATGGATGACCCTAAGAATAATTTATATCCTATGCCTAAGGATGTTGAGGGTAAGGATCAGACTTTCATCGGCCGCATTCGCCAGGACGCCTTTAATAAAAAAGGATTATGGTTGTGGGTGGTGGCGGATAATCTACGTAAAGGTGCTGCGACTAATGCCGTGCAAATTGCTGAATGTTTGATAAGTGGTGTCATTCCCGCGAAAGCGGGAATCTAAGTGCGGAATATTAAACTTACCATAGAGTACGCGGGCACGCATTATTACGGCTGGCAGGTGCAGAACGGAAAAAAGGCAGATTACCGGGCAAACAAAACTATCCAGCATGTTTTAGAGCAGGTTCTTAAGAAAATCCTCCAGGAGAATATTCAGCTTACCGTTGCCGGGCGCACAGATTCAGGGGTGCATGCTCTGGGTCAGGTTGCTAATTTTAAAAGCGCATCGCGAATGCCGCTTGCAAGATTGCATTGGGCTATAAATTGCCTATTACCGAAGGATATTAAAGTAACGCGGATTAAAAATGTAGGCCTGGATTTTAATAGCCGTTTCTCGGCAAAATCCAAGCTTTATCGCTATACGATTCTAAATCGTAAATATTCTTCAGCTCTTTTGGCTAATCGTGTGCATTTTTTTAATCATCCTTTAGATATTAGGTTAATGCGCCGCGAAGCTAAAGTTCTTTTAGGCAGGCATAATTTTACCTCATTTCAGGCGGCAGATACCAGGCAGCACAATCCTTTGCGTACGATCAAGCGGATTAAGGTCAGTAAAGATAAAGATTTACTGCATATTGATATTCAGGCGGATAGTTTTTTGTATAATATGGTTAGAAACATTGCCGGTACGCTGTTAGAAATCGGCAGAGGAAGATTTCCCAAGGGGAGTATGGAAAAAATCTTAAAAGCGCGTAACCGCAAGCTGGCTGGCCCCACTCTTCCGGCAAAAGGGTTGTTTTTGGTTAAGGTGAGATATTGAAAATTTTATTTGACTTTATTAATTATTCTGCTAAACTTATCTTTCTATGACCCATTCGACTATGCTCAGGGTCATCCTGAGCGGAGGGCGAATGATATGAGGAATAAGTCGAAGGATGAAAAAGACCTATACAGCTAAACCAGAAGACATTAAAAGGAAGTGGTATATTGTTGACGCCAAAGGCCAGATTCTCGGAAGGCTGGCGGCTAGAGTTGCCGCTATTTTAAGAGGTAAACATAAGCCTATATTTACTCCGCACCTGGATACCGGCGATGGGGTGATTGTAATTAATGCCCGGCAAATTAAAGTTACGGGGCGTAAGCTTAAACAAAAGGTTTATCGCCGCTACTCCGGTTACCCCGGAGGGTTGCGTGAAGTAAAATTAGAGGTACTTTTACAGAAAAAGCCGGCTACCGTTATTCATTTAGCGGTGGAGAGGATGCTTCCGATCGGCCCGTTAGGCAGGGATTTAATTAAAAAGTTAAGGGTTTATGCTGATGATAAGCATGAACTGACCGGGGTAAAGCCGCTTGTTTTGGAGGTTAAGAGTTAAATGGGTGAATTAACTAAATATGTAGCATTGGGCAGGCGCAAGGAATCAACGGCCAGGGTGCGCATGGAGGCGGGCAGCGGACAGATTGTAGTTAACGGCCGGCCATTTGAGAAATATTTCTTGCGTGAAACTGACCGGATTATTGTTTTACAGCCTTTGGCGCTTACCGAAAGCGCGGGTAAATTTAATATCGCCGCTAATCTTACCGGCGGCGGATTGACCGGGCAAGCCGGCGCTTTGCGTTTAGGCATCTCTAGGGCATTGTTAATCTCGGATGAGAATTTTAGGGATATATTCCGTAAGAACGGATATCTAACCCGTGATCCCCGGATGAAGGAACGTAAAAAGTACGGCCAAAAAGGCGCGCGTAAACGCTTCCAGTGGACCAAGAGGTAAAAATAAAATAGATTTAAAATATACACGTTTTAAAAAAGTCCCGCTAATGAAGCGGGATTTTTTTGTGATAAATTAAAATAAAAAATAGGGAAAAAAGGGGACGTTTCTATTTTTACTCTATCTAACCCATTAAAAATAGACGCGTCCCCCTGTTTTTAAAATTGTCATCCCCGCGCATGAATCCCCATCCATCTCTTCTCGTGTCATTACGAATCCACTCTTCGTCATTGTGAGTCCCGCCAACGGCGGGACGAAACAATCCCGCTTTTAAAATACCAGGTAGACATTATATTAAACTCTACTGACTTTTATTAATTATCAATTATAGTAGGGGAGGTTTAACCCCAGATTAACAATAGTAGGGTGGGTTTAACCCCAGATTAACAATAGTAGGGTGGGTTTAAACCCACCCTACTATTGTTAATCAGTAAGGTTTGTTACACTGTCATCAGGTATTTTCGATTGTATAGGGTAGACAGTTTATATAACTCGTTGTAAATAGTATTGTTATATCACTACTGTCCCAACGTTTTTAAACTAATTTGCGTAACTAATTGATTTCATTATGCTAATGACGCAAAAACTTTTAATCGATTTCAATTCCATCTCGTGTTATTTTGGTGCTTTGACTATCAAAGGAGCGCCAAATGA
>JAUYBI010000044.1 GCA_030693145.1 Candidatus Omnitrophota bacterium | reverse complement strand
TCTAATTTAGAGAATTTCTCCTTTGCCTTCTCGATATTTACATCATCCGCCGGTACAAACACAATAGCTGGAAGTTCCTTTAACCCTAACCTTAATGCCCTTACATACCTGTGGTGGCCATTACGCAGGTAATATTTATCTCCCACCTTCACCAAAGTAACAGGCAAATGCATATAATCCTTGACCGCTTCCAGCCTGTCGTTCATCACCCGGAGCTGTTCAGGTATAATCTTATCAATCTTTATTTTCTGGATATTGCCTAAACCTCCCTCAACCGTCCAATCAAATCCAGTGAAATTAAGCAATTCCCGTAAATTCTTCTCTATTGACTTTCCCTCATTGCCGCCGTCATTCAAAGTATCCCCCGCATCTTCTTCAATCACATGCGCAAAATTCTTTCCTGCCGGTGAATCAAAAAACTGCCGCACATCAGCGGCATAAACTGAATTTATGCGCACCGCGTTCATTATTTCAGAAAATTGAGCCGGCCGCAGTTGAAAAAGTATACCCAGCCTTTTAACCGCTCTTTCACTAATACCTTGTTTGTAATGAATTATATTAGATACCGCCTGGAATATCTTTAATTTGTTCAGGTAATTATTAACTAAAAACGCCTCTATGTCTTTACGGGTGAGATTTTTATTAGTTATGAATTTAAAATCGGAAAAATCAGTGTCTGGCAATCCATATTCCTCAAATAAAATTAGATTTTTTAATATCTCCTTTGAATAATAGAAAACTTGTTTGTGCCTAAAAAGCGGCTGTAACCCTTTCTTGTTAATTATATTTACAAATTCGCCTAAATCAGCGGATAAAAGAATTTTGGCATTATGTAAATGGCGATCCAACTTATTCTCTTTAAGCAGCGCGTAATTTACAGGGACATTTGGCGAAGTTAAAACCTGCGGCTGGCGCATTGCCAGAGCTATTATAAAATCCGGCAATTTAAGATTTTCTTTTAGCTGGGGTGATGTTAAAACTTCTTTGTTATCTTGATAAATCTTATATATTTTAAACCCTCTTTCTTCCAATAAAAGCATATTTACCGCCATAATCTTAATAGGATACTTTAATAATTCCGCATTTATCTCCACTCCATGGCTCGTAAGCAAAACAGCTATTTTGATATTCTGTATGCTCAATTCCATATTTTTTCTGGCCAGCTCGTATTTCGCTTTTTTAACTTCCTTCATTTCAACTTTATGCCCTAATCTTTCAATTTCTCGGATAATATCTTCCGCATTATAGCTGAATACGCCTTGATTATCCTGTTCATCATTTACGTTCACCCCTCCGTCTTTTGATAAATCGCGATTTTTGTTCTCTCCCGCGCTGCCTTCTTTTTCATTATTGCTGTTTATAAAAAAGCCAAGCGATTCAAGCCTTTGAAGAGAATCTTTAATTTCAACGCGAGAAGGCTCAAAAGGATTGTTCATTTCTGCCAATTTATTCCTGCCAATAATATTCTTAAGGATATAATGATCTAAAACTGCTTTTCTTTTCGATTCATCCGTAACAGTCCCTTTAAGAATATATTTTTTACCTCCATAAGAGCTGCTATTCATTGCTTTTTCCGCAACAACTTCGATAAGTTCAACGCTATCCAGATATAATTTATATTTCTCAACCATAGATTTTAGCTCATTTTGAGTAACCTTGTGTATCAGCCGTATAATTTTTCCGCCGGCCTTTGTTATGAAAATGGGATCGAGGAAATACAAATATTCGTAAACGCTATGCATAATCGGTTCTATATCGTGAATTACGGTTTTATCAAATTCTGCGGCATTAAATGGCAAATGCAGCATGTCCGCTTGAATGAAACTCAAGTTTTTAGGAATATTCGTTTTATATTTTTCACGCATGAAAACAAGCGCCTTTATTATCCTATCAAAGTTTTCTTTATTTTTAGGCTGAATGAACTCATCCACCGGTATCTCACGCGGCGCAATGCCAGCGGCTATTAACTCTGAAACAAGAAGTGAAACCTTGTTTCCATCAATCGCATAAACTTTGTTTGTTTTGATTGATGTAACATAAGAAAGAATCCCCGCGCCGCAAGGATACACTAAAACCTTATCCTTTGGTTGTATGCCAAAAGCGTCTTTCATCCTGTATAAAGAAAACTCCTCCTCCCAATCATGGACAGCCCCCCAAATATAATTTATGTTATCGCTTATTTTACTTTTAAGCTTTTTCTTTTCCTGCTCTATGGTTTTAAATTCCCCGAAACCGAAAATACTGCCGCCATCAAAACTTTTTTCAACAACATTCCCTGTTAACTTTGAATCTTTGAATATTTTCAATCTCCAGATTTTATATTCATTGTTTTCGGAAGCTAAAATCTTATCAATATCTGCCAGATTAAACTTTCGTGTTGAGCGGATATCCCCTTCGCCTACCTCGAACAAAATCAGGCCGTAGCACTCCGAAGCTATGACAACCAGTAATTGCCCTAACGCATCCTCTATCAAATCCCCCGAATAAAACATCCTGCTATTTCTTAATTCCTCTGTAACGTCATAAAAATGTTCTTTCAACTTACCCTTGTGTTTCTGCGCGTAGCTTATCACAGCTTCCACGCAAATACCGTGCGCTTCTTCCAAAGCCTCAATACCCCCGCTATTACAGGCCTTGAATTCGGGTTTTCCCGCGGCAATCACCTGCCAATTATTCTGAACATAGTACATGCCTTTTTTATAATCTAGCGATATTAAGTTCGCTATTTTATACCTTGTAAACTTATGCCCCGTATCTTCAATATTTAATTTTATTATTTCAGGAGCAATTCCCGAAGAATATACTTCAGAATTTATTATAAATTCATTAGGAATTCCCGACCCTTCCCGCGCGGATTTATCCTGCAATTTTTTAACGAAACTGTGTACGGCAAAAAACGCGTCATCTAATAAATAACTGTAATGTTCTATTTTTTTCGAAGAATTCCTAACAGACACCAATCCTTCTTCTTTCAGATTAAGAAGAATAAATCCTTTTTTGCCTTCTAAACGCAAAACTTCAAATAAATACTCATTAATAAATACGCCGGTTACTCCTGATATTTCCCTAACGGAGAATTTGGCTATAATTGAGTATCTTTTGTTCCTAACCATTGCCAATATCTTTTCTGTCAACTCTAAGGTTCCCCCGTCTTTTTCTTTTTTCCAAATAAACAAAGGATCACCAGGACTATAAAACGCACAATCGTCTATATCTACCCCAAACTTAACACTGCTATTTGTGTTTTTAAATACACACCCTTGATATACTGCTTCCGAAGAATAAAGATAATCAAAATGATATGGTTTAACGATAATTTCACCGCCAAATTTAAGGGCTCCCTGAATACTTCCAAAGATAAATTTTTCTTCTGATAAATCCGGAGAGACTAATAAAATAAAATCTATGCTATTATGCGGCATGAATTTAAAAAATCTTTCATCCGCCCGAACAACTGCTAAATTTTCTAGTGGGGACTTTTGTGCTATTAAACCATTTTTCCCAAAATCTCCGGCCCATTTTTGATAATTAACACTATCATAATTCATATCATATATATCCATGGTAATTACGCCGATATTTTTATTATTCTTGACAATCGCATAAGCCACATCTGTATTACCTCCTCCTAATTCCAATAAAATTTGTTTTTCTTCTTTCGAGTAAAATATCAAAATACGAATGACTTTTTCTATCATTTTAGAAGAATTGTTTAACTCTTTTAAATATTCCCGCAATTTTTTAAATTTCTTTAAATCACCAATTAATGGCACAGTAACTCTGGATGACGGCACCTCATTCTTAATATCCATGTCCAAAGATTTACTACTTTTTGTTCTAGAGCTGCCTCCGTCCAAAATAGAAGCGTCCCCATTATTCCTATCATAGCTGAATACGCCTTGATTATCTTTTGCATCATTTATGTTCATCCCGCCGTCTGTTTTCCGCCCTACTATCATATAATTAATTCCGCTTCCATCATCCCATCCAGTCTCAATTCTCATTCTACTTTCTATTAGAGAAATCCACGTCTTCAAAACTAATTCTTTTAAAACCGGTTTATCGCTTTCCAGAATATAGAGAACACAGGTAAAATCCAATACCGCGCTCGCGGCGGCGGCGCCATTTATTCTTCTAAAAATATCCTTTTCAACAAGAGAAAAACTTCCGTATTCGTTAAACAGTTTTTTTCGTAAAATAGCCTCTTTGCTCAAATATCCTTGTTTTGAATTTTTTATTAAATTAAATTCGCCTTTATCAAAAATTATTACCGGTTCTCCAATATACCTTATCAATTTCTTTTTCCAATCATCCAGCTTCCAATTGAATATCCCGATTTTCAACAATCCCATTGAGAATTCGTGTTCCGCGCTTTTTATCTCTTCAGAGCCGGCGTTATTATTAAAAACAACCACTAACCCATCAATATCAGAACCAAACATCATTGTGCCTTTTGTGAAAGAACAAGGCAAAACTGTAATTTTAGCAATAATATTCCCATACTTACTGTTTATTTTGTTCACTAACTGAATAAAATCCTGGTGTATTTTTGCTGTGGCGGAGGAAAAATTATCATCAAGAGGACAAATTAGTTCCCGCGTGGGGCATCCTAAAGAATTCATAAGATTCAGCATGGCTGTATAAACTATCCAATTATCAGTTAACCGCATAATTTCAGATACATTCTGGATTAAATCCTCTTTTAGAGAGATAATCACTCCGGGCCTTCTAAACGCGATATCGCTAAGCTTATAAGCGGATGACGCGTAAATAATAGAACTTAATTTTTTATTCTTGAAAACATCCTTTAAAATCTTAGATGCCTGTTTAGCTATATCTTCATCAGGGCTTTCTAAAGCTATACAACCTAAAACTCTCACAGCCGCGCTGTAAACTGATAAATCCAATTCTTTCCTTCCGAGAATAGTTTTAAAAATATTCAGGGTATTGTCTTTAATAAACATGGATTTCTGATTACAAATATAATTAAAACTCGATGCAATATTTTTATATACCGCTGGTTCTGATTTATCAATTAAAAACCGCTCTTCAAAATAAGTATATGCTCTCTGCGCGGCCAAATCCTGGCATCTACAAATTATATCCGCTAAAACTGCCACGGCTTGATTTCTAACTTCGAAATCAAGCTTCTTGTCATTAAGAATATTTTTCAGATAATCAATGGCGTCCAAAGAAATAATCCCCGGTGCTTTATAGGTAATCTGCTCAAAAGCGTTAAGAACTCTTAATAGTTTATTTTTATTTCCTTTTTTCTCGGCAAGAATGTTTTCAAACGAAAGGTATGCTTCTTTAGAAAAACTGTTCCGGGTATCACAAACTATATTGAGCAATAATTGAATGATATGCGTGTAATTATAACGCTCTGGGCTCTTATTTAAAGCGGATTTCAAGAAGGAAATTCTCTGCGCCTCAACAGCTAAATCGTGTGAACTGTAAAATTCGTGTAAATATGTTTGCTTAACTACAAACTCAATTTCCTCCGGGCTAAAATCTAAACCAGCTAATATCTCTCTTACTTTTGGTTCAGGAATATTCCAAATTTCCCCCTCAATATGTATAGCGACGGCAAAATCTTCCGGAGGGCCGCGATATGCGATCAGTCCCAGCTCCTGCGCTTTTTTAATTATTCCCGTGTACGCGTGCCCCAATAATTCGAATTCTTCTTTAACTTCAGGATATTTTAAAGCGGCTTCCATCATATTCCTGCCGGAAACATAATGCGGCTGCCCCGGAAAGATCGCGGCGGAATTAATGGTGTCTGTCCCTATTTTATCATAAAGCAAGAGATAATCTAAAGCTGATATAGCGAATGCCGATACAGGCGATATTGGAATCCAGTTATCTAAAGAAAATGCGCCGCCATCATTCTTATTCTGCCTTGCCTGAAAATTAGAACCGTCTTCTTTATTCTTCGCCCTATCCCCCCTGTCGCCGCTTAATTTTAAAGAAACTGTATTGCTAAAATATTTTGCCTTGCCTGCCCCGAATGTATTTTTTATAGCTTCAATAATAACTTCTTTTGAAAGTTCGTAAGAGATATTTTGTGTATCAGATATTTTATTCTTTGATTTCAAGAAAAGAACTTCTTGGGCCGCCTCTTCTGGACTTATTACCCCCTTTAAAACTTTTTCCAAAATACGGCCCATCATAAATCTTAATTCAGGATATAAATGTATAGGGGTTAAGGATAAATCTGTGGCCAATAGATAAATTAACTTTTCAAGACTAATCTTTTCTATTTGATCAACAATATTCTCAATTTTTTTATTGTTTTGGCTATTAACTATTTCAAATTCACCATTATTAGAACTATTTAACTTTATAAAGACTTTAATATTCAACTTAAGTTTACCTCTGTCTACAATTTTTATGCTTGGACCCGGCAGAACAATAAACTGCGTTCTGTGCGGATCTTGGATAAAACCGTATTCCAATTTTTGCCAAAATCTTAATGCCTCACTAACTACCCCTATTTCAATTTTTCTAAAATCCTCCTCACTTAACTTTCCACTTCGATAAGCGCCTAAACATTCATTGAATGTTTTTCCTTTATAATAATAGCCAGTTGTAACAAACATTCCATTATTTAATTGCCATAACCCGCCGGAACTCACGCCTAAATATTCATTTATCTTAAGCCCCATGGCTTGATGTAATAAACTCTCTTCATCTGAATTACTAAGTTTCAATCCAAAAAAATAAGTTTCATTATTTGATGTAATTAAAGTAACTATAAAAAAACCTCTTACTGTGCCTTCTCCATGGAAAACAACCGAGACTCGGCTAAATTTTTTTCCATAAAAATCAGCTAAAGAACTCAATGTTTTTTCCAGGATATTTGTATCGTCAAAAATGTCCTTTAAAGCTTTTATCTCATCTTCCATTAAAAGAGACTTAGAAAAATCATAAACGCGCTTTGCTTCCAAAGATTCCTTTTGGCCGCCGTCAGCGGCAACTTCCGCACGGCGAAGCAATCTTTCGACGATAAGATTGCTTCGTTTCGCTCGCAATGACACTAATTTGGACAGCAATGATTCATGTAGTAAAATATTTCTATCTTTTAAAGAACATAAATTCCATCTTATAACCTCTAACATATTGTTAAGCCTTACAGGATAAAGGCTATAGGTGTTTAAATCAAATCGGTTAAACACCCCGCCGTCAAATTGAGATTCTAATTTCACAATTTTTATTTGATTCTGCATAAAGGCTTCATAACTACTCCAAAAATTAACGAAAGTTAATATTTCATTGCCAAAACTATTTCCGTCAACCGCTAAAATATACCTTTTAATTTTTAATATATCTGCTGCACCTCCCAGCTTTTTTTCAAGCGAAGAATCGTAACTTATCCCGGAATCAAATTCCCATTTATATTCATTAATAACATTTCTTTGTAATTCCTCGGTTTTATACTGCGGGCCAGAAGAAGAAAGCAGAATATGAAAAACAGTTGATTCTCCTTTTAGCTTTTTATTAATAATTATGCTTCTAACCGCCGATTCTACGCAATCAATTAAATTGTATCCAAAAATTATATAACGTTTGCCTTTAAAAAATTCTGATTGTCTGTTGAATTCATTTTCATTTATCCACCCCTTGGAATCGGATAAAACCTGTTTTGTCAGGAAACCGCTATTCCCAACTTCTAACTTATGATGAAATTTCTTTAATTCTTTAATTTCCCTTGCTATTTTATCTCCCTCCATTAATCCTATAAATCTTAATTGATTCAAATGAACACCAATAACTCGATAAGAAGCATAGAGGAAATGTTTTTCTGTTGCGCCACCGTCTTTAAAATTCTCTTCAATTTGTCTTAATCGTTTAAAGAACTCTTGCAAACCTTTCACATTTTCATATTCCTTTAATAGAACATTCCTCTCATCAGCATTCTTTAAGTAATAGAGCGCTCCTGCTTCATCCTCAAAGAACCATGGAAAAACAAAAACCGGCAACGCTTTAGTTTCAGGATAATTTTTCAAAATACTTGCAATCACCTGCGCCCTATACGCATTATAAAAAGTAGATACGAATTCATTGTTCAACATTCCCTCTTTTTCCAACACCTTTATGTCTTCCTCATCAAGGTCAATAGCATAATATTTATATTCTCCGGGGGGAACCTTGTAATAATAAACACCCTCTTGCATTGCCGCTACCCCGGCTTCTTCTGCAACAGGCAGCAAATAATAGTAGTCTGGCCTCATTAAAAAAGTATGGCAGCCAAGGCATATAAAAGAATGATCTAAAATATAAAATCTAATACTCCGGCCGTCTTCTAATTCTTCCGTCTTAATATCGTACCTCAGCCTATCCTCTCGCTTTCTATATATACCTAAGCGCGCCAATAAACGAGGAATACTCTCTGACATTGAAGCTATCACTACGATTACAGCCAGCACAAAGAGGCCAATAAATATCCCTTTTATAATATCTACTGTTTCTATAACTTCCCCTATACTAACTAGTTTCTTTTCAAAATCAGCAATTACTGCTATCAAATATAAATTCTCCTGCGAACCGCCGTCAAAAAAAGACGTTTCGGGATCATTATTCTCAAACAACACGATTCTATTATTTACCGCCATATAAGATATAAATATTCCCTTCTCTATCTCTGCGTTTTTCAAACCATAGAATATGCAGAGTAAAACTTCGCCTTCTATCTCCGATAGGTTCTTTTTTTCAATTCCAGCTTTCAATCGCGGCTCTATTTCTTTCTCCCCGCCGTCTTTTTGGCTAATATTTGAAGAGGCTTCGTGGATAGTTAATTTATTTAATTCGGCGGGATCGTTATCAATAGTAACAACGATTTTCCTTTCTGCGGCAGTTAAAATAATGAAGAATGCTTTTAGATTATATTCTTTTTCAAATTTATGTATCTCTTTTATAAATACAGAGTTAGGCGAAGAGCGCGCCAGGAGCGCTCCTTTTAAGGTTTCCACAAGAGACATAAAACCTTTATCTTCTAATAACTTAGCTCCCGTTTCTTCTACAGTCGAATATTCATCAACCTTTATAAAATTTAATATCTCTTCTATATGATTACTAATAATACCATCCATTTTTTCAGCTTCTTTAAGGAGTAATGGCCTAGAGGAAATAACAAAACTATTCTGCCCGCCGTCATTAAAAACAACGGCGTTCTTTCGTATCAGTCTCATATAATGATTACCCAGCCTGTCCTCATTGCTTACGGCATAAAAGCCGGCTAATATAACAACCTCAATGCCTTCCAAATTAACAATATCTTCCTCTAAAGTAAGCGTATCTCGGTTATACTTTTCCCTTCCTATTATTTTTTCTCCCTTTTTAACCCTTGCCATAAAATATCTTAAATCTTGCAATCTTACATGATTTTCATCCCATTCCGTGCCCAACAAGGCCCTATCAAAAGGATGCTTAAAAAAGGTTACACATGACCGTTTCCATCTATCCTTTTGCCTAACAAAGAATTCCGATAGAACTGTCCCCTTAATTAACTTTCGGAACAGTTCTGTCATAACCATTGGAACAATATAGACTTTGATAGAAACGGTCCTGCTATTTCTGCTATTTTTAATCTTTGCTTCATCTTGAAGAATGGCGGGAATTTTTTCTTTTAATTCAAAAGGGGCATTCGAATTTATCAATTTGGCAACCGCAACTGTCCCGCCTGTTTCTTTCAAATAGCCGTCAATCCACTTCGGAATTATAAGACGCTTTACGTAACTCTTTACTAAACAATTTGTTATATAAGAAATGTTTTTAATATATTTATTTTGCAATTCCATGTTAATTGGATAGTTAAGTAAAGCGCCTTTAGTTTTATTCTTAGCAACCTCATCTTCCTCGCGCATATAAACCACATCCGCTAATCTTTTCTTGACTTCTATCTTTAGATATAGTAGATTATCTTTATGCAAAATAGCATAAAACCAATCCACTTGAGTCAACACGCTAAACAACAACTCTTTTACAGGGGAACCACTGAAGAGGAAATTATTGATACTATATAGACTTCTCAATGGGAACCGGCAGAGCTCAACCGGCTGAAATGCCATAAGGATTTTATATACAACCAGAATTGGAATAATAAATACTATAAAACTAAACAAGTAAAACCGATATTCGCAGAAGAACATGATCAAATTACAGTGATTACTGTATATGTTTTTTATTTTTAAGGAGGAATTCTTATGCGTATTACATATGACCCCGAAGTTGATGCGCTCTACATAAGATTTGAAGAGACTACTGTTACTACCAAACATCTTACGGAAGGCATTGCCGCTGATTACGATTCTGCGGGTAAACTCGCGGGGATCGAAATTCTCGATGCGGTAAAACGTTTTGGGGACAAGGAAACGCTCAAAAAAGTAACCCTTGAAGAAATCGGCTTGGGGAGATAAACTAATATTAATTTCGCCCCGCATCCCGCCGTCTTTAGAAGAAATACTGCCGCCGCCGATTCCCGAAACTTCATCCTTCCCGGATAAATAAACAGCAATTTCTTTTATTTCCTTAAGCGCCACGTCGGCATTTTTACGAACAATCTCCTCTTTCTTTTCTTGTAGTAATTTAACAAGAGGCCTAACCGCCTCACAAATAAGTTCAGAGAATCCTTTATTAATAATCCCGGAAGCGGGCCTTTCCCCCATCTTAATCTTTATTGCAAAATACCTAAGCGCAAAACAGGCATTTGCCCGCACCAAAGGATTATTATTTTTTAACAGTTGTATTGTAAACCGGATTGATTTAAGCAACCACGTTTCCTCTGGTTTAACTGTTATAAAAATCTCTATTTTTTCGGAAAGCCTTTTTGCTATTTCCGCAAGCGCTGAACTTGCCCGTTCAACTTTATCAATTCCAGGGATATTTTTTTCCGCCATTTTTTCAAATACTAAAATAAGCAAGGACTGCGCAGAGCGCAACCGCTTAAATTCAGCGTCATAAGAATCTGAAGGAAAACTTTTAAATCTTTGTTTTTTGAGCTCTTTAAGCCGCGCGTTATAATATTCATATTGGGCTATTAGCTGACCAATTGCGCTATTCCCGATTTCCGCCAATAACTTCCCGGCATAATAACCAATGTCCCAATCATCCTCGAGCGCTTTAAGCAAATAACTAATAAACTCCTGCTTACAGTATTTACCCCTGTTCTCAATCTCTATAGCTTTAATATCCGCGTCATATACCGAAACAAAATCTTTTACGGCTATTTTAGGACATCCCAAAACCTCAGCAATTACCCTATATCTGGTATATTCTCTCCCAAAAAGATCATTCAATTTACTTTCTTTTTCTAAATCATCAGCCATTTCCTGATATATCAGGGGATCAATAGGTTCCATGGATTGAGCCGGCACTGTTTCCTCGCCGCCGTCTGATAAATTCCCATAAAGTTGCCCCGCAAGCGCAGCAATACCCTTAAATGAGCCGTAAACAAACTCAGAAGGCCCGACGCGAATCCTGCCGGCTTGTTTAATGGAATCGGTGTAGGCAATAAATTTATTTCCAAACAGCTTTCTTATAATCTTTAGGCTCAAGGCATCAAGTTTACTCTCAATTTGTGATGTATAATCTATACTATTCAAGGAATCCCACCGGCCGGATATTCTTTCCTGTTCAGATTCAGACTGCGATAGAGGCACACCTGGCAGCCTGCGCCCCGCGTCTGAATTTTTCCCCGCGTCATCCGAGAACCCGCATGTTTTCAAATCAAATACTTCTTCTCCATATTTTGTCTTTATAATAATCGTATTTCCCCTGGAAGAAACTTTCGCAGAAATATCACTGTTCCCGCCGTCAAAATCATTATTTTTAACAAAATTTTGCTGCTCATTTTCTGCCAAATGAGCGTTCCTGGCTATTTGCTGAGCCTTTATTCCATTATTTATAAGCCTATAGAAAAGAACAGCCGCGCCTAATATTATATTTTCAACTACTCCAAATCCCGGCATATCTTTATCGTCTGCCTGGACATCTACTACAGATTTATCCTGCATAAAGGCGTTTCTTACAGAATACGTTGCCAAACTCGCCGCCGAAACTACAACAGCTTTAGCGATACTCGTCAGAAAATCAAAATCAATATTTTCCAAGTTATCCAAAGAAGTATGGTATAAACGGTTCTCATCTAAAATCTCTTCTACAGTATCTTCGCTTAAAAGCAGGGCCGGATAATTACGCCGCTCAAATGTCATCTCGCTGCTGCCAGAAAGAACTTTGCGGCGATTATGAACTTTTGGCCTTAATTCAGGGATATATTTTCTTATGGTTTCTTTAACCAAACCGGCAAGGCTTCTCGAGCCCTCTATATTAAAATCAGCAGTGATATCCAAATCTTCCTCGTAAGGTAAATTATCTTCATCATTATTGACGTTATTACCCACCATATCCAGATTGATGATACCCAGAAAATTAGCCCTAAAGCCAGGATTATCATTCTCTTCCCGCGCTATAAAATATTTTTCTCCAATCCTACCCATTGACTCCTCAGCGGTAAATAAAACAAATTTTATGGTATAGTCCAGCTTGTATTGGCTTAATATCCGTGCTGATTCCAGGACTACGGCAACACCGGAAGCATTATCATTGGCGCCTGGGCTGCCTTTAGAATCATAATGGGCGGAAACAATCAGAAATTTATCCGGTGCCCTATCCCCGGGCAAAACAGCAATTATATTGCCTGTTCCAGTTGGAGTTGCAGTAAATAAACCCTCTCTCATAACTTCCTGAAAAACAGCTTTTATTCCCATTTCCTCAAATCGGCCCAAAAGATATTTAGCAGCGTTATTTATCTCTTCTTTATCCGCTGAAAAAGCATCTCTTTCACCTAAACCAACCAAGCCATTCATATAGTTTTTAATGCTGTCTTTTGAAACCTGAGAAAGCATAATTTCCAGAAGGTTATTTTTCTCGCTTTCGAGAGCTTGGACCGGCGCAACCCAATTTAAACTAAATACTTTTGGACCTAAAACAAACAACCCCGTTAATTCAGTAACCCTTTTGAGAAATTTCCTCCTCGTTATACCGTTTCCGTATCCCACGGATTTCTCACTTTTGCCGCCGTCTTGATAAATCCTAGCGTTAGTTAGTTGTTCCCGAAGCCTCGTATCTGGATTTTTAAGAATAAAAACTTTTTCCTTATTAATTTTTAATACACCATTAGTTTCTTCGGGTAATTCATATTTTATGGCGTTTAAACCCACCCCAGAAGATAATTCTTCAATATTAATATTTAATACTTGGATATCTTCCCTGGAGATATCGATGGCGTAAGGTATAGCTTCAAAATATTCCGCGAATATATTAAGCATATCAACGTTGAAAATAGTTTTTTCATTCTGAGTTTTATCATCCACCCATATCCAGATTGGCTGACTTACATATCTTCCGAATTCCTCTGCTGCCAAAATTAAATTGGGCAAAAGCGCAAAAGAAAGCAACGAGTTAGATGCAGTGTCTACACTTACTGCCTTCTTCACGGAGGGTTTTTCTTTTTTTATTGCTACAATACCTGTTGCTATGTTGATTCCTTGTTTTTTGAATATCTTCGGTTCTCCTTCAATTATAAAATCAGCATCCTCTATTCGTTTAACCCATAAAGAGAGTGGGGATATCCTGCGGGTTAATATTTCATTGAACAGAACGATGGTGCTAAGCTCTGATATTCTATCACTTAATCTTGTAAGGTATTCTTCACGGGCTTGTATAACGTCTTCCTCGCGATTTTCATCAAGGGATTCTATTTCTTTCACCAAACACTTCGTGTTATCGGCGATTTTGTGCGTATCTTCGTTTATTGTTGTCCCTAGAATATTATTTAATACATCTTCATATCTTTTTTTATGTTTCTTTGAGAAGCCGCTTAATATATAGTTTCTTGTGGCAGAATAGAGCCTAATTTGTTCATTAAATATTTTATTTCCCAGGGATGCCTGTTGAGCAATGGGTGAATCCGGGTAGTGGAACAGGAACACTACTTTTCCGCCTGGACGCAGGACCCTGTTAATCTCAACTAAAGCCTTCCCCGGTTCAACAATGTATTCCAGCAGGAAAGCTGCTATGCCGGCATCCACGCTTCCTGCTTCAAGTTTCAGGCCTTGCGCATCCTGTATACTTGCTGGTATACCTATCTCCTTTGATTTCCTGACGGCTTCCTCGGATAAATCAATGTTAAGTTTCTCCCCATAAAAACCTATTGCATCTAGTAGTTTCTTAAAACGTTTACCCGGCCCCCCTCCAAAAGAAACAAAATATCCCGACTTCACATTCTTAAACGAATCCACAACGAAGCCTCCTACCTCAGGATATTCCTCATATTGAAAGGTTGTATCAAATTGAGAGTAAAATTTGGTATAATCACTATTCACAATCTCGGTTAATTCAGATTTAATAGTTTCACGGAATCTATCCAGAAATTCATCGCTAAGGTAATGCTCTACATCAAATTCATTTTCCTGTAAAATACCTAATAGCCTGTTTGCAACATATTCCGGGGGAATATACAAGCTATCAGATAAACGAGCTATAGCCCGTATAATCCCCCCCTGTAAAAATGGGGACGGTTCTATTTTCTTTATTCTTGCCTTAAAGCTAAAGGGAAGATAGGGTTTATCCGGCTTGCCTCCATCGGTTCTAAAATCTGAATTGCCTTGAGTGAATTTGTTTTGTAATTTAGCGAAAGACAATGAGTTAGATAGAGTGTCTACGCTTGTTAATTGCTTTAGTTCGCTATTAATCGATAAAGTAGAATCGCTGCCGCCATCTCGGGAAAAATAGGTATGGGAGGCAGTTTGATCCTGCATCAATACTCTGCCCCCCACTTTTTCCCCCTCCCAGCGGTAAACTTGGCTGGTGGAGAAAAATCCTATCTTTATTAGTTGTCCTGGAAGCCCCTTGCCAACCCTACGCTGCAGATTTGAGGGCAAGGAGCTTCCAAGAACAACAATAGCCGCAATTAACCCTAAAATAATACCGGCCACGGTAAGTATCAATAGGGCTTGCGGTTGGATTGATAAGAATTTGATATAAGAAGAGTAAAGCAACGGGGAAGCGGCAAAGAGAGAGAAAACAACAGAAATAATAACTAAATGGTCCGGAGGGCTGGTTTCATAAATCAAGAGATAATCTAAAACAGATACAGCGAATGCCGATACAAACGATAACGAAATCCTTTCCTCTAAAGAAGGCGAAAACGCCCCGCCGTCGTAAGACAAAGAACCTGCCCTGGAAAACATCTTATCTTTACGCTGTTTCATTGATTTTATTACTTCTATCTTCGGCTCTTCGCTTAAATCAGGGTACTTTTCCCGTAAGATGCGCTCAGTAAATTCTTCAACATCAATATACGCTATAATTCCTGAATAAGTTGCCTCTAATTCGTCCCAGATACTTGCTACAACCGGTTCTGCTTTCTTTTCTAGTAGAATAAAACGGTAAATACCATTCTCCTTCAAAATAATCCCCATTCTTCCAAGAAGGCCCAAAGATTTCTTTATTGTCCTTATTGGCATATCAGCTAGCTCTTTAGAAACATCCTGGAGCCTAAATTGCCTTAAGTTCCTGTCAATGATAATATCAAGAACCTTTAGTAATGAGCTTGTCCATTCTCCTTTTATGCACTCTCTTAATTCCTTATATTCATTTTCGCGGGATAATAAATAGGCCCATCTGTCTTTTGTAGTTTTATCAATAAATCCCGCGCTAAATGCCAGATTAATAAACTTATCGCTAAATAAATACCTGTTAAAAACCGGCCTATATAGCATGCCTGCGTTTGTTAAATTACCCATTAATATATTGACTTGTTCTTTTTTAATATATTTCTGCCCGTTTTTCTCAAACAGAGCAATTAAGTCATCGGCATCAAATGGCCTTCCCAATTTTGTGATTATATACGTAAGCATCATTGCAAATTCCCTATCTCCTTCAACCAATTTTTCATCTTTGATCCTTGTCCCAACATTCCCTGCATATACGAACTGATTAAACAACTCTTCTTGTTTTAAAATTAGCGCCCTCCTGTTAAAATAAAGATCGTCTATGAGCCCTTTTTCTCTTAACATCTCTACGAATTCACTGCTCAACAAATAACGCCCCCTTGCAGGGCTATAAAATACATTAGGATTGGTTTTTGCTAAAATAGCCATTATATGCTGAACACGTTCCTTGGTATATTCTTCTCTTAAAAAGCTAAACCTATTTCTTATTTCCTCCGGCCCGAAAATAAAAATATCCGCTTGCCTAATGGATTCGAAAATCGCAAATATTAAATCTCTATCTTGGCCCGATACTACATCATTTTCTGCTCGCCCTCTAACTCCCAATCCTTCGGGATAAACGATTGCGTCGAATATCTCCTCGATATTTACGATATACATCCATTCTATATATAACTCTTCGGTTATCAATCGGGCATCTCTTAAATCACCTACCAATCCTTTCCCTAAAATATAACGGTCTTTAACAGTGCTCATAATTAATCCTGAATTTTGTAGTTTTATCAAGCTTCTATTCCTTGTTGCGCCTGCCATATTGATCATTTTTTTAAGCGCAGCTAAATCGAAACGAATAAGTTTATTACTAATAACGGCTTTTAGAATTAAACTTGGATTTTTGTTAAACTCATATTTTTCTAAAAATACGCTGGCAAGGGCCTCTATGCCGCCGTCAAGACGCGCTGAGCGGCCAAAGGCGGTACTTCGGGGAACGGGAACGTCCCCGTGTACTTTCCCGCCGTCTTTGTCTTTTCTTTTAAATTCTTTTTCCGACTCCTTTACAAAATCCATACGATACCCGTCAGCTTCCCTAGTCTTTTTAATTGCCTCTTTTAAAATCTCCTTTTGCTTAATTGGCAGACTGCCCTTCTCTAACAGGTGCTCTGAGTATCCAATAACAAACGTCAGGGTATTGCCTAACGCATGTAATCTTGTTTCAAGAATCCTTTCTCTGAAGATTTCTTCTGAATTATTTTCTGATTTCTCAAATTCTCTTGGAAGTCTGACGGTAAATGTGGCTCCTTTGCCTAAACTTTCGCTATTCGCATCTACAATTCCTCGGTGGATTTCTACATCCTTTTTAACACCATAAAGCCCTGTTCCTCTCCTTTGAACACCCGTTCCAACCTTTACTCCCGGAACAGTATAATTTCTTGAGAATATCCTGTGTAGGTTTTCCTCGGCTATTCCCATTCCATCATCCTTTATGTCTATCACCAGATTTTTCTCCTCTTCCCAAATTATAATTATTACTTTATTTGCCCTATATTTGATAGCATTCCAGACTAATTCCTCAAAGATAGTCTTAAACAACTCCCTGATTCCCTGAATTCCCGATACCTCTTTAGGCGCATTTATAGTGATTTTACTCTTTAGGATTTTACTCTTGTCTTCAGAGATAATTGACTGAATTATCTCTCTAAGATCCAACCTCTCTATAGTAAACCTTTTAGTCAACAATTCAGAGATATCTCCATTTATCTTAATTGCAATCTCTAAATTCGGCAGGATTTTCTCTGACACCCAGCCTTTCTCATTCTCAGCCAGTTTGCTTTCGTCTATTTTCTTAATCTCTTCTATTACTTCTGCAAGGGCTTTATTAATTTTGGGGATAATTCCTTCCAAATTAACCAAAGTTTTCTCTGATTTATTAAGCATCTTGGCATTAGATTTAATTCCTACGGATTTTTCTCCATCATCTTCCACGCCGCCGTCCTTAAGAATAGAACCGTTCTCATTCTTAGCTACTACTTTAGAATTAGCTGCCTGAATAAATTGCAGGATCCCACGCATTTCTTGTAGCGAAAGCATTCTATCAGACACCGCTCCATGTTCTAATGAAAGGCCGGCTTCCTTGGTAATCATGGTTAATTGTTCCCCTATATCCTTAGTTTCTTTTATCTGATAATAGGACATAATATACCGGATAAAAAGTTTTGCCATAGTGGTTCCGGCTTCTATATTTTTTAATCGTCCATTGGCATCCTCTGCTCTTATTATCTCTACAGCTTGTGCTGCACGCTGGATACCTGAGTAGACAGCAAGATCTAAAGCCAATATCGCTTCTGCCGCTAAGTTATCTTCTTTTGAATTAAGGATAACCATTTGAAAGACAGGTGTAAGCTCTTCAAAGACTTGAATTCCTGCTTTATCGTGGAAAGAAACAATATGTCTTAGGCTACTAATTGCTTCTTTTATTAAATTATTGTCTTTAGAAGTAAGTATAACTTCATTTAAAAACTGCCTTTCTGCTTGATTGCCTTGCAAGGCACGGTATACTAAACCCATAATTACCTTATCACGTAATCTATCGGGGAGGCGCTTTAAAAATTTAGGCCCTAGACTATAATACCTGGTGTCTTTGATAAGTTTAGGTGCTAAGTTTTTTATTCGCTCGTCATCATACGAATCATAGTAGCTAAGTATCTGAAGAATAATTTCTAACTTTATACTTATAATTGTCTTGTAGAGAAATTTCTTTGAGGTACCAACGAAAACATCAATTCTCTTTCCGCCGTCCTGAAAAATAGAGGCGTTTAACCGAACCCGTTTCCCGATTGAGTCGGAAACAGTTTCCTTTTCATTTTCTCTTTTCTTTACACCAGCATAATCTATCCTCGTTCCAATCTTATCTTGAACATCTTGCGCTATCTTTCTTACCAAATTAGCTCTATCTTCCTTCATAGGCAAAGGAGCGGTAATCCCCCTGGCCATGAATTTGGATAAATGATTCAAATATGGCTCGGATATCTTTAAAGAGCACCCCGCTACTTCCGTTTTTTGCGTAATTTCCTGATGAAGCATCCTTATAAATTCCGGAATAGTATTAAATTTGCGATCTTGTATTCTTTTTATTCTGATTATTTGCAAAATCAAAGCTGTGTCCCGTTCCGGGCCGATCATGCCATCTGCGTCTTCTAATACCTGCTTAAATCCATAATCTCTCTCTATATCCTCCAAACATAACTGCCAAGTGCATTGCCCAAGAGATCCATACTGAGCCAACGGTGCTTCATTAAGAGGAATACCGTAGGACAAAGCTTCAAACGCAAAGACATAAAACCTTCCGATTGAATTAAAAGCATCAACAAAATTAACCAACTCTTCCCGCTGCTTTAGTATTTCCGCTTTCTTCAATAATGTTTGTTTTACCTGTTGATACTTCAGAATATTACTTAAATAATCATATCCCTCATACTCTTGCGAGCCACCGTCTTGAGAAATAGAACCGTCCCTTATAGTTATAGAATTCAGCTTAGCGATTATATCCCTAACGTTCCTTGTCCTTGTTGATTTCGCCCCAAGTAGACGGCCATATAAAGAAGGCCGTCTCATAAAATTCAAACTCTCTTCTACAGGATAACCCGCCTTAATCATGAAAATAATCCCCCATCTATCCGCTTTTATCTCTTCATAAATGCCCAAAAAATTCTGCATGGTAAATCCACATAAAACTATTCCTAAAATAAGAAGAATTGCCCCGGCAGCTTCTGCGCAAGAGAACAAAACCAATCCTATCGCTATGCCGCAACCTCCAAGAATAAAAAGTTTTTTGTCGAGTTTTACTACTATAGGCATTCCAATTATTTTTTTATCATCTTCCGTTAAAAAAAGATGGCCGATCTCATGGCCAATCAAAAATGCAAGTTCACCGTCTCTTAACAAAGTATCGCTTTCATCCAAAACAACCGCTGCTACAATATTTTTTGCATCTTCTTTTAAAATCATAATAAGTCCGCCTTCGCCCTTACCTAAAACTAACTCAATTGTAATTTTTTTGTTAAGCAAAGGAGAGGCGACAGCCACAATCTTTTCTTTTATCTTTTCTATCCTTTCTTTTTGAATTGCAATATTGGTTGATTTATCATCATTTTTAGATAATCCCCCCGCCCCGCCGTCTTTTTCTAATAATTTACGCGTATCTTCTATCTCAACGATTTCATATAAATTTTGCAAACGTTTCTCCAGCGCTTCCATATCAGCAACAAACAATATATGTTCACCTTGCGGCAAAAAAGATACCGATTC
>JAUYBI010000038.1 GCA_030693145.1 Candidatus Omnitrophota bacterium | reverse complement strand
AGAAATAAAGAGGACAAATAAAGTGGACGGTTCATAACAGACGTGAAAAGAAGAGGAAAAATAGAAACGGTCCCATTTTTGCTAGTGGATTCGTTATCAAAAAGCTAAAGGTAATTAAGTATTGTGTCCCCGGAATTGCCCGGAATTGCCCGGAATTGTTTATTTATTACTGAGAACACACATATGCTTGGCCAATAGTAGCGTAGACGATGGCGCTAGAGCCACAACTGCCGCCCGGCGGAAACCAATAGTCGTTGTAGTCCCCGTAGACAGCGTGGTTACAAGTACCCCATGCACCAAGCACGAGCCTCTGTTGATACCCGGCAGGACAATACCCTTGATTCCCCCCGGTATTAATACATACAGGATTACCAAGGGTAGAATTTAAAAAGCAATAATACGTAAAAGATACTCCTCCTCCCACCGCCTTCCAGCCTAAAGCGGCGCCTTTGCAGACATAAATCTGGTCATCTGTAGATTTGTAATACATGGTTCCTTTATGAATATCGTCACAGGCGGTTACTGCAGGATCGTGGGGGTAGAGCTGCAGTTCATTATATACGCCATACGGCGAAGGATAATAGGTGGTGATCGTGATAGATTCTTCAGCAAAAAGAAGCGGAGGAAAAACTAAGAGAGAGAGAGAGAGAGAGAGAGTAAAAGAGTAATAAAAGCTTCTTGGATTTAAGCATCAGCCACCTCCAGTTTATATTCTTACCATAGCTTAAGTTGAGAATCCAGGATTCTTTTAATTTAATTTTCCCGAGATTTTCTAACCCCATAATTCTCGGATTAAATCGGACCTTTCTCGTTTTAGGTGCACAGCTGCTTCATTCAAAATAGCGCTCAGCGTTCCTACGCGAAGTTAGCTAACTCTCTTCCGCTGATATCCCTGGGGAGCTTCATGAAGCCAATACCTCATCCTTAACCATATGCAGCCTAATAATACGCGGCCTTTGTTTTTCCTCGGCAAAATGGCAGCGCACAGCATCCAGTACCCGGGGACGTAACGCCTCCAAATCATCTGCCTCAGTAATAATACTAACCCCCAAGGCCTTAGCTATATAACCACCGTCAGGCGCCTCTTCAACAATGAATACCAACTCTTCTAATGACTTTTCCATCCAATTCACCTCCAGAAAAAAGTTTAGCACAACCTCAAGAACAAATCAAGTATTTTAAGTGTTTTTAAAAAATCAGTTGCAAGTAATCCTTGGCTCTGCTATGATTTTAAACATGAGTAAACTAAAGGTGGCAGTAATCGGAGTAGGGCATTTAGGCAGTATTCACGCTAAGATATATAAGGAAAGCCAAAATTGCCAGCTGGTGGGAGTATGTGATACCAATCAGGAATCTTTAAACCAAGCTTGTTCTAATTTAAAAGTAGCCGGATATACTGATTATCGGGAACTTTTTAATAAAGTTGACGCGGTAAGCATTGCCGTACCCACCTCTTTGCACCATAAAGTTGCCACAGCCTTCCTTAAAGCAGGCATACACACCTTGGTGGAGAAACCTTTTACCCTCACCTTAAAAGAAGCTGACGATCTGATTAAGAACGCTGATAGGAATAAACTTACTCTCCAGGTCGGCCACATCGAAAGATTTAATTCCGCATTCGCCGCTACCTTAAAAATTATTAAAGCACCGAAATTTATCGAATGCCACCGGCTCTCCAGCTTCCCCAACCGCTCTCTAGACGTAGGAGCGGTACTGGACATTATGATCCATGATATTGATATTGTCTTAGGATTAGTCAACTCTCCCTTAAAAAGAATTGATTCCGTAGGAGTAAATGTCCTGACTAAATTCGAAGATATCGCCAATGCCCGCCTAACTTTTAAAAATGGCTGCGTAGCTAACCTCACTGCCTCCCGCGTATCTGACGACTCTATGCGTAAAATACGTATTTTTCAGGAAGATACTTATATCTCCCTTGATTATAAAAACGCACAGGCATCGGTTTACCGAAAAATCGGTTTACAGATAACCAAAGAAAACCTGCCCATAGAAAAAGAACAACCCCTGCAAAAAGAATTGGAATCCTTTATTGCCTGCGTTACCAATAAAACTACCCCCATTGTTTCCGGGCCAATAGCCCGGCAAGCCTTAGACGTGGCACTAAAAATCCAAAAACAAATATGGCCCAGATAGAAAAAATATTGATTGTTTGCGGTGAACCTTCCGGTGACCTTTTGGCCGCCAACCTGGTTGGGGCAATTAAAAAGCTCAACCCGGATATAAAAATATCCGGGCTCGGAGGAACACACCTGGCCAGAACCGGATGCGAAATTTTCTGCGATATCAAGGGGCTCTCGGTCATGGGGTTCTTTGATGTTTTAAAAAAACTGCCAAAATTCTTGAAATTGAAAAAATTTATTTTAAGGAAAATTGATACCGATAAACCGGATGCCATAATCCTAGTGGATTTTTCCGGTTTTAACCTGCGTTTAGCTTGCGCCATTAATAAACGCCTGCCGGTCATCTATTATGTCAGCCCGCAGATCTGGGCCTCCAGAGGAGGCAGGATTAATTGTATAAAAAAATTTATCTCGATGCTCGTTGTGCTCTTTAAATTTGAGGAAAACTTTTACAGACAGCGCCAAATACAAACAACTTGCGTAGGGCACCCTTTAATAGATTTAGTCAATCCCTCGGCAGAGAAACAAGATTTCAGGAATAGTTTTGGAATAGATCCTGCTAAAAAAATTATCGCCCTGCTTCCCGGCTCCCGTAAACAAGAGGTCAAATTAATCTTACCTTTAATGCTTAAAGCCGCACAGCTGATTAATAAGGTAATTCCTGATACGCAATTTATTATCGCTAAATCCCCTAATCTGGATACGCAGCTATACCTAAATGTGTGCAAAAATATTGTTTTAGATTTAAAGATTGTAAACGGCCTAACTTATGATTGCCTAAACATTGCCCAGGCGAGCCTGGTCTGTTCAGGAACCGCCACCTTAGAAGCCGCAATCATGCAGAAACCTTTTGTAATTGTATACAAAACCAACCTGCTTAACTATTTACTCTATCGGCCGCAAATAAAAATTCCCTACATCGGCATGGTAAACATTGTGGCCGGGAGAAAAATAGTTCCCGAGTTTATCCAATTCGGCGCCCAGCCTAAAATGATTGCTAAATCCATTATCGAACTTCTGGAAAACCCTTTTTCTGCTAACCGCATGAGCCAGGAACTAAAAACAGTAAAAGATTCACTTGGCCAACCCGGAGCAGCAGATCGGGCAGCCAAACTAATCCTTGAATTTCTCCAAAAATAAAGGGACCGTTTCAAAATAATGGGACCGTTTCTATTTTTTCCATACCGAACTCAAAAAAAATAGAAACGGTCCCATTATTTACAAAAATAAAAAAATAACAAAGTCTAAAATTATTTTAACGGGTGGCTTGGGTGTTTTCGACGCGCGTCAGCGCTAGAAAATACCCAAGACAGGACCCGTTAAATCTGATAAGACTTTGCTATTTTTATCCGCTCATCAATCGGCGGGTGGGTAAAAAAGAAAAACTTGATCAGCGGATGCGGATTTCTATCGGCAAGATTTTGGCTGGCCAGCTTCTCCATCAGCGAAATAAATGCCTCTTTTGCTCCGGTGACTTTGAGCGCTAAATTATCGGCTTCTTTTTCAAATAACCGGCTGACCAAAGCCTCCAAGGGCGCCATAATAATCCCAAATAATATAAAATAAAGAAAAATCAGCGGCAGGCTGGACAATTGGACAAGAGAATCTAATTTAAATACACCTAAAGTATAAACACTGGTCTTAAAAATCAGATAAAATAACCCCAGGGTTAGCAGTGAATTTACGGCAATAAGTTTGAGCATATGTTTAAGCCGGTAATGCGCAAACTCATGCGCCAAAATTACCTCCACCTCATCCAGAGTATATTTATCTTTTAAGGTATCCGCCAGCAGTACGCGTTTGGTTTTACCCATCCCGGTAAATGCCGCATTGGCCTTAAGTGTTTTTTTACTAAAATCGATTTCCAAGACATCCAATAATTTAATCTGCATTCCGGAAGCTAAATTAAAAATTCTCTGACGCAAAGCTTCATCTTCCAGTTTCTTGTACTTAAAAAATATCGGGATAATTAAAACTGGAGCCAATTTAGCCAAAACCACGCTAAAAACTATCCAAAAAATAGAAAGCACCAGCCACCATTGGATAAATTTCCCTAAGACCCAATAAAAAGACAGAACCAGTATTAAAGAAATTATATACCCCAATATTACGGACTTTAATTGATCTAGCCACCAGGCTCCCGCCTTTTGCTTAGTCAGGTTGAATTTATGCTCCAGAGTAAAACTAGTATAGAAATTAAGCGGCAAACTCAATAAATAATAGAGAAACAAAATAACCCCTAGATACGCGGCAATTAACAGATAAGGGGGTAAGCCAAAGCTCTTAAAAAAACCCTCTAAGTATAAAGAAAGCCCTGATCCTAAAAAAATTAGGAGCAGGGCTATACTGTAAACCGTATCGATTATACTTAAAGTGTACTTCTGATGAGAATAGCTTTTAGCTAAACCCGGCATTTTACTTTTTAGCTATTTTGGCTACAGGGGCAACATTTATAAATGTGCGCAGCTTACCATGGCTGGTCTTCTTACGCGTAAAATAAACTTTACCCGCGCAAGAGGCGAATAATGTGCCTAAACCGCGGACATTGACTCCCGCCTTATAGGTATCAACCCCGCGCACCAAAATTTCACCGGCCTTAACCAGCTTACCGCCGCTCGACTTAAGCGCTTTATCTTTTTTAGGAGTAGAAAAACCACCGATCATTTTAGTCCTTCCTACCTGCGTATAAACAGGCTTATTGTTTTATATGGAAAATAATATTATCACAAAATTCTTAATTAAGCAATACTTCTTCATCCTTATCCGGGATGCGCACATCCAACCCCTTTTGCATCAATATCTCAGCTAAGGCTTGAGATTGTTCGACTTCTCCATGCACCAAGAAAATCCGCTTAAGCGGCAAGCATTCCGAAACAAAATCCAGCAGTTCCACCTGATCGGCATGGCCGGAGAAAGAGTTAATTACCACCACTTCCGCATTCAACTCATACTCCACTCCGAATATTTTTACAAAAGGAGTTTTTTCAACTATCCTTCTGCCCAGGGTATCCTGGGCCATATATCCGACCACTAAAATCATATTGCGTGAATCCTCGATATTATTCTGCAAATGATGCAGTATTCTTCCGGACTCACACATACCGCTGCCGGCAATAATAATCATCGGCCGCTTATCCGTATTTAGAGCCTTAGATTCCTTTTGTTCACGGATGAAACGTAAATTTAATAATTCAAACGGATTATCTCCCCGGCTAATCGCCTGACGGGTCCCGGCATTCAGGAAATCCAAATGAAACTTAAAAAGATCAGTAATATTGGTGGCTAAAGGGCTATCCACGTAAATCGGTACGCAGGGAATAATTTTGTCTTTAAGTAGTTCATTTAAAAAATAGATTACCTCCTGGGTACGCTCCAAAGTAAAGGAAGGAATGAGCACCTTTCCGCCCCTTTTAATCGCCCGGGAAATCGCCTCTCTTAACTTTGACTGCGCCTCCTCAATTGGCCGATGCAGCCTTCCACCATAGGTAGATTCTAAAATTAAATAATCCAGGCCCTGAGGAATCACCGGATTATTCAAAAGAGGAAGATTTTTCCTGCCTAAATCTACGGCATAACCCAGACGTAAAGAGCGGTCTGCATCCTTAATATCTAAAATAATAATCCCCGAACCCAAAATATGCCCCGCATCAACAATCGTAGCAAAAATATCTTTGGCAATACAAAATTTCTGGTTATAAGCAATAGAACGAAAGATCCGGGTGGCTCCGGAAGCCTCCTTAGCCGTGTATAAGGCTTTACGCAGAGGCAGCCCCATGCGCCGGTTAATTTTATTTACATAGCGCACATCTTCTTCCTGGATCTTGCCTGAATCCACCAGCATTAAATCTGCCAGGTCCTTGGTGGCCGAAGTAGTATAGATCTTACAGCGTAATCCTTGCTTGATTAAATTAGGAATATTACCGCAATGATCAATATGCGCATGCGACAAAACCATAGCTTTAATCGTCCGCGGATTATAATGAAAGGTGGTGTTAATTTTATAGAAGGCTTCGCGGTGCCCCTGAAAGAGGCCTCCATCAAGAAGGATATCGGTATTTCCCGCTGAAATTAAATGGCTTGAGCCGGTAACAGTTTTTGCGCCTCCCAGGAATTTTATTTTGACTGGCATAATGGAGAAAAACTTCCCTTAAGTTACAAAAAGATTGCGGGAGGAAAACTTCCCATCGGTAGTTAAATTTACCCCTAACCGCTTTAGCCCCACCTCATCTCCCGGAGTAGGAATATGGGTCATATGGACTTCACAACTTTTTAGTTGACCGAGTTTTTGCATGGCCAGCTCTGCGGTATGGCTGGTAGCGGCGCTGATGGAAAGGGCAATTAAACATTCTTCTAAATCCAGGTTTTCTGAATCCGCATTTAAAATATCTTTTTTTAGTTTGGCGATCTGATTGATAATATGCGGGCTCAAGAGCAGTATCTCATCCGGAATACGCGCTAAGACCTTAATCGCATTCATCACCAGGCTGGAAGCAGCATGCATAAGTTTGGAATTTTTTCCCGTAATCATCTCTCCGCTGCCTAGCTGAATTGCCGCTCCACAGAATATCCCAGCATGGCCCTTATCTTGTTTCTCCGCGTCTTGGGCGGCTTTTCTGGCTATTTCCACGACCAGCCGATCCGTAACTTTTACCTCCATCTCCTCCATCAGCAAAACTACCCTCTCCACGGTTTCTTTTTTCTCAATACCTAAAACATACTCACTGTTATATCTAAAGTAGCGGCGGATAAGTTCTTGCTTGGCCGCTTCCTGCACTGCCAGATCATCAACAATACCAAAACCGGCGCGGTTAACCCCCATATCCGTAGGAGAATTATAAGTAGGAAAATTATAATTCTTGGTAAAAATTCTGCTTAACATAAGTTTGAGAATAGGAAAACTTTCCACATCGCGGTTATAATTAACCGCAGCCTGGGCATATTTATCCAAATGAAAAGGATCGATGAGGTTAAAATCCCGGATATCCGCCGTAGCTGCTTCATAAGCAACATTAACCGGATGCCTGAGCGGCAAGTTCCAAATCGGAAAGGTTTCAAATTTTGCGTAACCGGCGTTTATCCCGTGTTTATGCTCATGGAACAACTGCGAAAGGCAAGTCGATAGCTTTCCGCTGTTCGGGCCGGGAGCGGTAACCACAACGATGGGATTATTGGTTTGGATATAATCATTTTTACCAAAACCATTTTCGCTGACAATAGCATCCACATCCACCGGATAACCTGAAATAGGATAGTGCAGATAAACCTTTACTCCGCGGCGCTCTAGTTTATTCTTGAATATTATTGCCGACGGTTGATGCGCAAAACGCGTAATCACCACCGCCAGGATATCCAATCCCCACTTTCTCAGATCATCGATTAATTTTAAAGTAGCCTCATCATAAGTAATCCCGAAGTCACCGCGCACCCTGCCCTTCTCAATATCCGCAGCATATATGGAAAGCACAATATCAATCTTATCCTTTAAACACTGTAACAACCTGATCTTGACATTAGGATCGTAACCCGGCAGGACGCGGGCGGCATGATAATCAAAACAGAGCTTGCCTCCGAATTCCAGGTAAAGCTTGTTATCAAAACTCTTTACCCTATCCAGGATAGCCGCCGTCTGATCTTTAAGGTATTTCTCGTTATCAAAACCTGATTTTTTAATCATCTTTTGCCTAATTATTAAGCTTATTGTATTACAGGTTGACTCATTTGTAAAGATAATTGGGCAGGGCTTCTTTTTGTGTCCGTTGAACTACTTATTGATCATAAGTAGAATAGAAATAAGGAGTATGCGCCTTAAACTCTGCCGCGCAGGTATCCACCAGTTTAAAATCGACAACTATATTCATCGATATTCTTAAATTATAAACCTCTGTTTCGCTTAAAGATAAAAGCTTGGCCAGCTGTTTATCGCTAAAACCGTACTCCTTGGCCTTCTTCAGGAGTTCGCCGGAAAGGTTATGCTTATGTTTAAGCAGCTCTCTCTCGCAATCAATGATCTCTTGGATATTATGTAAAAACCAGCGGTCAATCTTGGTTAAATCCTGGATCAAACCGATATCCAATTTAGCGCGAAAAGCATCGCCAATATAAAAAATCCTTTCGGCATTAGGCTGTCTTAACTTCCGGTAGATTTTATCCAAAATCTCATTTTCAATTTTACCCTCTTCTAGATCCTTAAAGAGAATACTTTCTAAGCCGGACTTTTTAATTTCTAATGCGCGCAGCCCTTTCTGCAGTGCTTCTTTAAATGTACGGCCGATGGCCATCGCCTCGCCTACGGACTTCATGGATATCCCCAGCGTATTTTCCGCCAGGGCAAATTTTTCAAAAGTAAAACGCGGTATCTTGACTACGCAATAATCAATCGCCGGTTCAAAGCAAGCGGGGGTCAGGCGGGTGATATCATTAGGGATCTCATCTAAGCTATACCCGACAGCAAGCTTGGCCGCGATCTTAGCAATCGGAAAACCTGTGGCTTTTGAAGATAAGGCTGAGCTGCGCGAAACCCGGGGATTCATCTCAATTATCACCATCCTGCCGGTTTCCGGATGCACGGCAAACTGAATATTCGAACCGCCGGTCTGTACGCCAATCTCGCGGATACAAGCAATAGCGGCATTACGCATTAACTGATATTCCCTATTCGTTAATGTCTGGATGGGAGCCACGGTAATGCTGTCTCCGGTATGCACCCCCATCGGATCAAAATTTTCGATCGTACAAATAACCACCACATTATCTTTTAAATCACGCATGACTTCCAGTTCAAATTCTTTCCAACCGATAACCGACTCTTCAACCAAAATCTCGCTGATAATGCTGGATTCCAGGCCGCGCTTAGCTAAAACCTTAAACTCTTCAATATTGTAAGCGATTGAACCTCCGGCTCCTCCCATCGTAAAACTAGGGCGGATAATCAGAGGAAAACCGATTTTCTCCGAAACGGCAATTGCTTCCTCCAGATTATAAGCCCGGTCACTTTTCGGCAGATCCAATCCGATCTTTTTCATTGCCAACTTAAACAATTGGCGGTCCTCGCCTTTTTTTATCGCCTGAATATCCGCTCCGATAGTCTCTACTTTATATTTCTTTAATACCCCCTTCTGCTCTAACCCGATCGTCGTATTCAAAGCCGTCTGGCCGCCGAGAGTAGGCAAGAGCGCGTCCGGCCTCTCTTTAGCAATAATCTTTTCCACCATTTCTACGGTAATCGGTTCAATATAAGTCTTATCGGCAATCTCCGGATCAGTCATAATCGTTGCCGGATTCGAATTCACCAGGATTATTTTATAGCCTTCCTGTTTTAGAACTTTACAAGCCTGGGTGCCGGAATAATCAAATTCGCAGGCCTGCCCGATAACAATAGGGCCGGAACCGATAATTAAAATCTTCTGAATATCCGTTCTTTTAGGCATAAATTTATCTTTTTTTTGACTTCCGCATTAATCGGGTGAATTCCGCAAATAGATATTCGGCATCCTGCGGCCCCGGAGCTGACTCCGGATGAAACTGCACGGAAAATATCGGCAGTTTTTTATGGCGCATCCCCTCTAAAGTACCATCATTTAAATTCACATGGGTCAGCTGAATATCTTTTTTCGGCAAAGAGTCGATATCCACACAAAATCCATGATTCTGGCTGGTGATATAAACTTTACCCGTCTTTAAGTCTTTTACCGGATGATTTGCGCCGTGATGGCCGACTTTAAGTTTATAAGTCGCTCCGCCAAGGGCCAGTCCGAGCATTTGATGCCCCAGGCAAATTCCGAAAATCGGAACACGGCCGATCAAGCCGGAAACCGCCTTGACCACATACTCTACTGCCGACGGATCACCCGGCCCGTTAGAAAGTAAAACTCCGTCAGGATGAACAGCCAGGATCTCTTGAGAGGTTGCCTGTGCCGGTAACACCGTAACGTTACATTTATAACGCAGTAGTTCCCTTAATATATTATATTTTACCCCGCAGTCTAAAACCACCACCTTAAATTTGGCGTCTTTAATCTGCGTATAAACATACTTCCTGGGAATGGTAACCTCCTTAACCAGGTCCAAGCCGGTTAAACCCCGGCTCGTTTTTGCCTTCTCTAGGAGGCTATTTTCATCGAAATCTAACGTCGAGAGAACCGCTTTCATCGAGCCTTGCTCCCGGATATGCAAGGCCAACCGGCGGGTATCAATTCCTTCAATTCCCAGGATATTATTTTCTTTTAAATATTCCCCCAGCTCCTGATCTTTCCTCCAGTTACTGGCAATCTTACTATACTCCTTGACCACAAAACCCTCCAGGAAAGGCCGACGGCTCTCGGCATCTTCCTTATTCACTCCATAATTACCAATCAAAGGATAGGTCATCATCACGATTTGGCCTTTATAGGAAGGGTCCGTAATAATCTCCTGGTATCCGGTCATGCTGGTATTAAAAACAACTTCACCAAGAGCTTCGCCGCTTGCGCCAAAAGACCGGCCCTTAAATATTTTACCGTCCTCTAAAACAAGAAATGCCTGCATCGTTAGTTTCTTTCTGCCGCAGCGCGGATGAGCCCGCTAAACAAAGGATGCGCTGCATCGGGTTTGGATTTAAATTCCGGATGAAATTGCACAGCAATAAAATACGGATGATCCTTTAATTCTACGATTTCAACCAGGTTTCTCTTTTGATAAATACCGGAAAAAACCATTCCTTTAGATTCGAGTTTCTTACGAAATTTATTGTTAAATTCATACCGGTGGCGGTGCCGCTCCGAGATAAAC